>CAMYWU010000017.1 GCA_947302895.1 uncultured Clostridia bacterium
CTGTCTGTCCTACGTTTCGGATATTCTCGGCGAGGTTATTTCAAACGGCGGAATCAATGCTAAAAGAATATCAAAACCAAAGCAGGATTCATTTGACGTTGAAAAGCTTGATTTGGACAATTTCACCCACTCCGTTCAGCCCATACCTGTTTCCGCTATTGCAAATAAAATCAATGAGCTCAAGCCCGAGAATATGAAAAAACTGAAAACAACGGCAATAACAAACTGGCTTGTTGATATTAATATGCTTTCAGTCGTGCAGATAAACGGCAAAAACCACAAACGCCCGACCGCCAACGGCGAAAGCTTGGGAATCACTATGGAACAGCGCGACGGTCAGTTCGGACCGTATTATGTCGTTTTGTACAGCGAAAATGCCCAGCATTTCATTATCGATAACCTCCCCGCCATTATCGACGGCGGCTACAACGAAGGACAAAAGAAAACCGAAAGTGAATAATAATCAATTATAATAAAAACAGTATTTTAATGAAGAGCGATTCAGAATATTTGTTTGCTTTTTCTTTACTATTTTGAGAAAATATAGTATAATATTTGCAAGGAGGTTCAGACCTCCGGCAAGGAGTTGTCGCGAAAAAACGGTGGACGGTTAGCCCTTTATTTCACATAGAGGGCATTGCCCTCTAAATCTATTTTAGGGGGTGATAATATGGAATATTACTATATTATAATTACTCTTGTACTTATAATAGTCATTATTTTTGCATCAAAAAAATAACCGCCCTGCAGTCCGCTAAAACTTAGGGCGATTATTTGTCTTAACAAGTGGGCTAACCGTCTATCGGATGGCTCCTTGTTCATCTATATTATATACGATATCAATAATTTTGTCAATATGAAGATATAAAAACAGCTTTCACTTAAATCTAAGTTGTAAATTTTATTGCATAATCTTCAATAACTCTTTAAACTCAGGCGTTGCTTTGAACTCATCAGAAAGAGAATAATGCTCTGTCATTAACTCTTTCATCCGTTCCGTCATACTCATATTACGAAAGCGTTCTTCCTGTTCATAATATAATAATGCTCTTTCCGAATCGTATATTGAATCAAAAGCTAATGCTTGCTGTACAGCCAGCTTAAAATAATGAAGTGCTGATTCTTTGTCGCCTTTTTCATAATATAAATATCCTAAATGACCTAAATTATAAATAAGATGAATTCTGTTTTTTGTTAGGTTTTTATCCGTATCAAGCATTCTGATAATCCCATTTATATGCTCAATTACATTAATCTTGTATTCTGCTGTAAAGTCGTTTGAGTAATAACAATAACTAACAATAGCATTTTGAAGGAGATAAATTAATTCTTCAATTTCTTTCTCATATACCAGACACCAATTATCTGCATTAACCGTTTTGGTTAATGCTATTTCTTTTGAATCTTTTAACTCAGGTAATGAATCAATAATACATTCGGCTTTTATTTTAATCCGTTCATCATATCCCATTATTTCATATTGCCACATCAGGTTATCTATCATAAGACGTTTTGAGCGAATCCTTATTTTATCATCAGTACAGAATTTTTGTATTTTTTCAAATATCAAATCAATTTCTTTGGAATCACGCTCTGCATTCATATGATTTCTTTCAATTTGAAGCAATTCCATATATCTTATCAGAATATCGAATTCATTCGGAAATTCTTTAATTGCATTTTTGTATTCGTTAAATACATCAGAAGTTTCTTTCAAACTCATATTATCATAAAGTTCAATATATGCTTTTATTCTTTCTTCCTTTATGGACTTGTCAGCACCGAGTAGCTCATCAATAGAAATTTCAAAAAATGATGCTATAACCGGCAGAAGTTCTATATCAGGATAGCTTTCACCTCTTTCCCATTTGCTGACCGCCTGAAAGGAAACACCGAGGAAATCCGCTAACGCTTCCTGCGTTAATTCTCGCTCTTTGCGGAGTCGTTTAATATTTTCGCTGAAATAAATATTCATACAATCACCTGCATACTATTAGTTTACAATTTGATTTTATCATATCTCAAACTCAAGAATAACTCAATAAACCATATATTGAAAATAATTCAACCATAGGTTGAATTGCCGAATAAAACATTAGCAGAGGAACACATCGGCTTTATTGGATTTCACAGTATTTTAGATGTTTCTTTAAGAGTGTTTACAGTATAATCTGCAATACCAGAATCTGGCTGATATGCCGCAAAACCCTGCTTTATCCAAACGGTTTTCATTCCAAGCTGCTTTGCAGGAATAATATCATTATCAATTCTGTCGCCAACCATTATAGCATTTTCGGGAAGACAGTTTGCACGGTCAAGCGCTATCTGAAAGATTTTTGGATTAGGTTTTTCAATGCCTTCCTCTGCTGAAGCAATAACCAAATAAAAGTATTTGCCGATGCCCCAGTCATCCAATCGCTGTTTACTGCCTGCGGACTGATTTGCAATAATGCCAAGCTTGTATTTTTTAGAAAGTTCAGCGAGAACGCTTTCAGTAAACGGGTAAGGCTTTTCCAATTTCTTATACCACTTTGTCTTTTGTAAACCAAAGTGTTTTACAGCTTCTTTATATGGGTTGTCCGATGTAGCTGCAAACTCGATTACCTTGCCTTTGAATTTCTGATATGAAATGTTAGTGCCTTCTGTCGTTTCTTTATATCTGACCTCATAGCACTCGCTTTCATCAACAAGCGTTGATCCGATGTCAAAGAACAACCATTTTATATTATTCATAAGCCACATTCCTGTTTCTTAGTTTTGACAATAACAGCGGTTGAATCAGCGGATAAGTCCAATTATTCGGCAGTTCGTCCGTTATAATAATCTTTTCAATTTCGCTATGCAGCTCTTTTTCAAACTCTCTTATTTCAGCATAGTAAAACAAACCGAAGGTTTCTTTTCCATCAAACATATCCGGCGATTGAACGGAATAATAGCAAACTCTTTTGATGAAAAAATCGATTGCTCCCGTTTCCTCGTAAATTTCGCGGCGCGCCGTTTCTATAATCATTTCACCGTCTTCTTTGCGACCGCCGGGGAATTCATAAGTGTCGCGGTCTTTGTGCTTACAGAACACCCACTTTCCGTCCGTCTTTGCCGCAATTACAGCAAAACTCAACTTTTCATCTTCAATAAACGGATAAAACTTTACTTCGGTAGTAAGGATTTCATATTCAAAAAACTGTTCCTGAAAACGAACTGCTTCTTCAATTTCTTCCGTAGTATATGCACTACCTTCGGGCGCAACCACCCATTTTTCTTCAATGTCGTTGTTTCTGTGGATGACGGCAATAACGATACCCTCGAATTCGTCAACGGGAGTATCAACGCCGAGAATATACGCATCCTGTTCCTCGCCGTCAGGAGCCATAATATTATCAATATATCCGTAGTTAATCGGATAGTATAAATCCTTATGCTGCGGATGATAGGTACCCATCGGTCTGTCAACCGTTACTTTAACTTTTTTACCAAGCATTATTGTACCTCAATTTCAATTCCTACAACGCCGTACTTTTTTATCTGCTCTTTGGAATAGTATTCAAGCATATCTTCGGGCGAGGCAGTTGCAAGCTCGTCAGCAGTATATCCGCATTTATCAAGCGGTAACGCTGCATACAATTCTTCAAAGTTTCGGAATATGTGGAGTGCTTTTACAATTGCCATTATTGTGCCTGCTTTTCCTTTAAAACATATTGTGTCACCGATTTTGATTTTGCGCCGCTTTTCATCGTAAAGCCGGAGTTCAATTGTTTTCGTTCCGTCCTTAATCGTTTCAAACGGAGCACCGTTTAATTTCATATTGTGAGTCATATTTCACCGCCAAATTATTATGCAATCATTTTATCATATGAACCCGTTTATTGCAAATAAATTGCCCGAGCGAAGCAAGAAACCGAGGACTCGAAACTCGCAGCTCAAAACTAAAAAGGATTGTGAAACTGCGATTTCACAATCCTTTTTCTCATTTCTTCTCTTTTTCCGCTTCTTCTGCATTTATTTCTTCTGCGGTTTTTTCATATATATATTCTATGAGCATTTCCCTGTTTTTATCTGCATCAAGCTTGATAACCGAAGCGCCGCCGATATTTGCATAATCCCAGGTTCCGTCAAACGGAACTCTTGCATCAGTTCGCTCTCCCTTAAGACAGGGCAGCGCCGCAAGCGCAATTTTTTTAAGCTCGCTCTTGGTTAAATCGGTTTCAAGATAGGGTGCGCTTGAGCTTGCAAGCTTATAGAGCTTGAGAGGATTGGATTTAACCTTGTTAAGAATACTGTTTATAACGGTTCGCTGGCGCTTTGCACGCATAAAATCCGTATCAATTTTTCTTATTCTTGAATACGCAAGCGCCTGCTCGCCCGTGAGGGTATGCTTGCCTGCTTCAAGAGTTACGTTGCCGTAGCGCTTGGGATGACCTGTTACCTCTTTAGCCTCTTTTTCGCTTACCTCAATTTCAACGCCGCCAATGCTGTCAACCATTGCCTTAAACATCTCGAAATCAGTTACAACATAGCCGTCTATATCAACGCCGTAGTTGTATTCAATTGCATCAACAACACCGCTGTAGCTGTTTTCCTGAGCCGCTGTATTCAGCCTTTGGCTGCGCCCCTTTGAGGGGATGTATACCCAGCTGTCTCTGAGGAAGGAAATCATTTTTAGACAGCCGTGTTTTTTATCAACCGATACAAGCATCATTGAATCGGGATGGCTTGTTTTTGTGTCCTGATTCTTCCTTGCGTCAACGCCGAGGAGCAGAATGTTTTTAACCGAGCTCTCGCTCTTTAGCTGAGAAGCCTGAACATATTGGTTTTCTTTCTTCTCATCATAGTTTATCTTGCCTAATACGCCGTTCACCATTGAAACACCGATAAAGATTATCGCAGCAAAAAGCGCCGCTACCGCAAGCAAAACGCCCTTGACTTTCAAGCCCTTCCTCTTCTTTTTGGGAGGATTTCTCTTGGGTCTGCTCTCGCGGATTATTCGGGCTTCCCTTTCGTTTCGGTCTCTTCGCTCTCTGTCGAAATCCCTGAGAATATCAGCGGAAAATTCCTCTCTCTGCTGTCTGGAAGAGCGAACGGGCTCGGCAAGCACATCGCCTGCGTTTAAATAATAATTCTCGTCAACGGGAACGCTTCTGTCCCTTGAATCGTTATCTATTCTTTTTTCTGGATTAAAACCCTCGTTATCAAATCTCGGCAAAAAATTCACCACCGTTAAAAAAATACGAGTTGCCCGTAAGCCGAGTTCTGTCGTGGACGATTATCTATCTCGACGCATTGTTGCCAATACGCTCAAGCCGCCCGTCGAAGTTATGTGTCGAGCAAACAACTCTTCTGTCGGCGTTGCAGCGGATGGGGTTTACATGGCAGCAGGTGTCTCCATCTGCTCGGTGGGCTCTTACCCCGCCTTTCCATCCTTACCTACAAAAAGTAGGCGGTTTATTTCTGTTGCACTTTCCCTAAGGTTACCCTCGGCGGCCGTTAGCCGTCATCCTGCTCTGTGCTGCTCGGACTTTCCTCACGCACGAAGTGCGCGCAACCGTCTGGACAACTCGCAGATATATAATAGATTATTTTTTTACTAAAATCAACAATTATTAAAAATTAGTTGCAAAGCACCCCCTTATGTAGTAAAATTATTATATTAAAAAACACGCAATAGTTAATGAAAGGAAAACGCTATGCTTGTTAATATGAAAGAGCTGCTTGCAAAGGCTGAAGAGGGCAACTATGCAGTAGGCTCATTTTCCGTTGCAAATATGGAAATGGTTCTCGGCGTTCTTAATGCCGCAAAGGAACTTAACGCCCCCGTTATCCTCCAGATTGCAGAGGTTCGCTTAAAGCAATCTCCGCTTGAGGTTATAGGTCCGCTTATGGTTGCCGCTGCAAAGGCAGCTTCAACACCCGTTGCAGTTCACTTTGACCACGGCAAAACAATGGAAAAGATTTCCGAGGCGCTCGAAATCGGCTTCACCTCCGTTATGTTTGACGGAAGCCATCTTCCGCTTGATGAAAACATTGCCCAGACAAACGAGGTTATCAAAAAAGCGAAGGAATACGGCGCTGCGGTTGAAGCAGAAATCGGCTGCGTCGGCGGAAGTGAGGACGGCAGCGAGGATATTGCCATAAACTGCACCAAGCCCGAGGACGCACTCAGATTTGAGAAAGAAACAGGAGTTGACGCACTCGCAATTGCAATAGGCAACGCACACGGCAATTATAAATCAACTCCGAAACTGAGATTTGATATTCTTGAAGAGGTTGAAAGAATAACAAAAACTCCCCTTGTTCTTCACGGCGGAACGGGAATTACTCCCGATGATTTTGTTCGCTGCTCAAAAACAGGCATTAAAAAGATAAACATAGCAACCGCAACCTTTGATATGGTTGAAAAAACCGTTCGTGATTGCTATAATGAAAACAACATTGGCGGCTACTACGATTTGCAGGCTGCCGAGGTTGAGGGCGCATATAAGAATGCAAAGCGCCATATATTAATTTTCGGAACAGATAATAAAGCATAAGGAGAACAAAAATATGCAGAATTATATAACATTTGATATGAGCAGACCGATTGACTTCATTCCGATTGGAAGAATTGCAATCGACTTTAACCCAACCGATATGTATATGCCTCTTTCAGAGTCATCAAATTTCAACAAGTACGTTGGCGGCTCCCCTGCAAATATTGCAGTTGGTCTTGCCCGCCTTGGCTGCAAGGTTGGCTTCCAGGGCTGCGTTTCAGACGACCAGTTCGGCGATTTTGTTGTTAACTACTTTGAAAAAGAGGGCATTGATACTTCAAAAATAACAAGAGCTAAAAACGGTGAATGCCTCGGGCTCACCTTTACTGAGATTCTTTCAAAGGAAAAGAGCTCAATCCTTATGTACAGGGATAAGGTTGCAGATTTCTGCCTTGCTCCCGAGGATATTGATGAAAGCTACATAGCTTCCGCAAAGGCAATTGTTATCAGCGGAACAGCCCTTGCACAGAGTCCTTCAAGAGAGGCTTGCCTCAAGGCAATGATTCTTGCAAAGAAGAATGATACAAAGATTATCTTTGATATCGACTACCGTGAATACACCTGGAAGAGCAAGGACGAAATCGCTGTCTACTACAGCCTTGTTGCTCAGAATGCCGATATTATCATGGGCTCAAGAGAAGAATTTGATTTAACCGAGGGCATTATCGGCGCAAGAGAGAGCGACCCCGAAAGCGCTAAATACTGGCAGTCTTTCGGCGCTTCAATCTGCGTTATCAAACACGGTAAGGAAGGCTCAACAGCTTATACAAACGACGGTAAGTTCTACACAATTAAACCCTTCCCCGCAGTTAAGCTCAAGGGCTTCGGCGGCGGCGACGGCTACGGCTCCTCATTCCTTTATTCACTTCTTCAGGGCAAGGATATTATCGACTGCCTTGAATTCGGCTCAGCTTCGGCTTCAATTCTTATTTCCGCTCATTCCTGCTCGGATGCAATGCCTTCCGCAGTGCAGGTTGAGGAGTTTATAAAGAAGAGCAAGGAAGAATACGGCGAAATGGTTGCAAGAGCTTAACGCTGCACGTTAAGCTCAATTGAGAATTGAAAATTGAGAATTGAAAATTTCGGGTGCTGCGCACAGCTTTAATAATGGGTGCGGGTGTCCCGCCCTCAATTCACCATTTTCCATTCTCCATTTTCAATTTATTTACGGAGGAAAAATATATGAGTTTTTGTCCTAATTGCGGAAAAGAGCTTGAAGGCAATCCTCTTTTCTGCCCCGAATGCGGAACATATCTTATGAATGCTGCTGCCACTCAGCAGAGTCCTGCGCAGGCGCAGCAACCCCAGCCTGATGTTCAGCCTCAGCAGCAGGCTCAGCAGGGAGAATACTATCAACCGCCTGTTCAGCCACAGCAGCAGTATCAGCAAACACCGAACTATAATACAATGCCCCAACAGCCTTACGGCGCACCTGTTTATACTCCTCAGGTTGAGGACAAAACAAGCGTTGGTCTGGCAATTCTTTCATTCTTTATACCGCTTGTAGGCTGGATTCTTTTCTTTACAAAGAGAAAGAAAACACCTAAAGCTGCAAAAGTATACGGAATCGTTGCAACAATAAGCTTTGTGCTCAGCGTTGCTGCTTCACGCTTCGGTTATTCAGGCATCTATGATTCAGCTGTTCATTCAAGCAACATTGTTTGCGAAGCTGACGCACCTGCTTATGATACATTATTTGAATAATTCTAACCACTACACACTACCCACTTAAAAACGGAGGAAAAACTTATGCATCCAATTCTTCTTGCCGCAGCTACGCTCGGCGATAAAATCGACAGTGCCTTTTATGCCTTTGATTTATGGGTTTTCCATTTCTTCGGCAGTATGCAGTGCGGCTTTTTAACCGCTGTTGCAAAGGTTTTCACAACCTTCGGCGATGAGGCTTTCGTTATCCCGATTGCAGTTCTCGGAATTGTTCTTTGTTTCTTCAAGAAAACAAGAAAATTCGGCTTTGCGCTTATTTTCGCAATTGCAATCGGAACAATCGTTACCAATGTTGTTGTTAAGCCTATGGCGCTTCGTATCAGACCGTATAACACACTCCAGTCAAACGCTGAATACTGGGCTTGGTATAAGGGAGCAGGAATGCTTTCCGAAAGCGATTATTCCTTCCCCTCAGGCCACACAACCGCAGCTTTTGAGATGGCAACTGCAATGTTCTTCTGCTTTATGAGCGAAAAGAAAAGAAAGATTGCATGGATTTTCCCGGTTGTTGCGCTTTGCACAATGGGTTCAAGAGTTTACCTGATGGTTCACTATGCAACCGACGTTCTTTGCGGACTTGTTGTAGGAACTCTTGCAGGCGTTATCGGCTTCTTCCTTTCAAAGCTTGTTTGTATGATTTTTGAAAAGGTTAAATTCCTCGATGCAATCGACGTTGATAAGCTCTTCAAAAAATGCGATAAGGAAAACAAACATCCCTATGGCTGGAACAAGGCTGTTATCTGCGTTGCAATTGCCGCAGCTTTCTGCCTTGCATACATCCCCTCACTCTCAGAGGGCGGCGAGAATGCTGTTCGCTGCGCATACAACGATGAATATGATTGCCAGAACGAAGCAAGAGTTGACGACGAGGATTATCCCGCTATCAATGGCGAACACTACTGCAAGATTCACTGGAAACAATTAAACGGTGAAGAATAAAATATTAATGTTAAAGGGTTAAGGCAAATGCCTTAACCCTTGTTTTTTTGGAATGCTAAGCCTTTAATTCTTAACCCTAAAAAGTCCGTGCTGATTGCAGTAATAATAAAAGTATTTAACTCTGTTCATCTTAAATCGGGCATCGGCATTGCCCTCGGGATAGAGCTTTTTAATCTCATAGCCGTCATCCCTGATGGCTGCGATAAAGGAAATATAGTGCTTCTTCGTCATTTCGTGGCTTATAGAAACATAGTATTCATCCTCAACACCCTCAATTTTTAATTCATGAGCTTCATTGCCATCATCCGCTTCAAGCTCGGGAAGAGTTATTCCGCAGCAGCTAACAACCGCTTCGCCCGTGCTTAAAACAACATTGCCGCAAATCGGGCACACATAAAATTTTGTTTTTAGAAGGTTGAAGCTCCTGTTTGTGTTAACAACATCTTCGCCTGCAAAAAGCTCAATAACTGAAACTCCAAGCGCCGCCGCAAGCCCTTCAAGCAGGGTTATATCGGGATATCCCCGCCCGTTTTCCCATTTTGAAACCGCTTTATCGCTCACATTTAATATCTCGGCAAGCTGATTTTGTGTTATTTTTCTTTCCTCACGAAGCCGCTTTATCATTGCCCCCGTTACATACTGATTCATAGTATCCCTCCTTTGCCTAGGCATTCGGGATTCGAACCCAGCAAGGTTTTGACCGTCCCTTTTTCACAAACACTGCGTTAAAGCGCCTTGTAAGGCGCCAGCCTTGCTTCACCGCTTTGCCTTGTCTTTGCAAAAAATGAACAGGTCAAAACTGCGAAGCACCTTAAAATTCATTGTTTGCGTTCATTTTTTCGTTTTTTGGTGAAAGCATACTTCCGTATGGTGAGACAAAAAGCGGAAAAAGGGGCGTGAAATATGCAATTTAAGGCTTACTCGGTTCGAATCCCTAATGCCTAAATTATAATCCCAAACTCAGAAAACTGCAACCTACGCAAAGTAGAGAAAAAACAGCCATCCTGATGAACTGCTTTTCTGAGCATCTACAGACAACTACAGAACACAATTGCGTGTTAATATTTTTCTTGATTTTTTAGCATAATTACGCTAAAATAATTAACGAGGTGATAATATGAATAATTCAATCAGACCGGTTTCTGATTTAAGAAACAATTTTGCAGACATTTCTAAAGTTGTTCACGAGACAGGAAAACCTGTATTTCTTACCAAAAACGGTTTTGGAGACATGGTTGTGCTCAGTATGGAGGCATATGAGAATTTGCAACTTGAAAGCGAAATTTATGTTAAATTGAAAGAAGCAGAAAAAGAAGCAAAACTCACGGATACAAGATTTTCAGCAAAAGATGTTTTAAACGAGCTTAAAGGTGCCGTCAATGTATAAGTTAGAGTTTTTACCGATTGCAAAAAACGATATGATTGAAATCGTTAAGTATATTTCTAACGAATTAAAAAATCCTGTTGCAGCACAAAATCTTGCTGATGAGTTTATCTCATCTGCCCAGCACATTTGTGAATTTCCTTACTCTAATAATGTGTATATGCCTATAAAACATTTGGAGTACGAGTATAGAAGAATTATTGTAATAAACTATTTGATGTTTTACACAGTAGATGAACAAAATAAAACTGTTACTATTATGCGTGTTATCTATGCACGGCGTGATATGGAGAGCCAACTATAAATAAAAATGACTATCTCAAGTTAATGGGATAGTCATTTGCTTTTGTGTAGGAATGTCAGTGTAGGAGTAATGTAGGAATAGTGTAGGAACGCATAGCATTTATGTGTGCTTCCCGACATCTACAAGCTACTAATTACGCTGATTTTTTATTTTTGGGATTCTTCAACTGCAACTGCACAAGCAACTGTTGCACCAACCATCGGGTTATTACCCATTCCGATAAGTCCCATCATTTCTACGTGAGCGGGAACTGATGAGGAGCCTGCGAACTGAGCATCTGAGTGCATACGTCCCATAGTATCTGTCATACCGTAGGAAGCAGGACCTGCTGCCATATTATCGGGATGAAGAGTACGTCCTGTACCGCCGCCCGATGCAACTGAGAAATACTTTTTGCCCTTTTCGTTGCATTCCTTCTTGTATGTGCCTGCAACGGGGTGCTGGAATCTTGTTGGGTTGGTTGAGTTACCTGTGATAGAAACGTCAACGCCCTCTTTCCACATAATTGCAACGCCCTCTGTTACGTCGTTTGCGCCGTAGCAGTTAACCTTCGAACGAAGACCTGTTGAATAGGGCTTGCGGAAAACTTCCTTAACCTCGCCTGTGAAATAATCCATTTCGGTTTCAACATAGGTGAAGCCGTTGATTCTTGCGATAATCTGAGCAGCGTCTTTTCCAAGACCGTTAAGAATAACTCGAAGCGGCTGCTTTCTAACCTTGTTTGCCTTCTCTGCAATACCGATTGCGCCTTCAGCAGCTGCGAAAGACTCGTGGCCTGCAAGGAATGCGAAGCACTCGGTTTCATCCTCAAGGAGCATCTTGCCAAGGTTACCGTGGCCAAGACCAACCTTTCTCTGGTCTGCAACTGAACCGGGGATACAGAAAGCCTGAAGACCTTCACCGATTGCAGCAGCAGCGTCTGCAGCACGGGTGCAACCCTTCTTGATTGCGATTGCGCAGCCAACGGTGTATGCCCATTTTGCGTTTTCAAAGCAGATTGGCTGAATGCCTTCTGTTATTTTGTAAGGGTCAAAGCCCTTAGCCTGGCAGATTTCTCTGCACTCTTCGATAGATTTAATATCGTATTTTTCGAGAACGGCAAGGATTTGCGCTTCTCTTCTTTCATATGATTCAAATAAAGCCATTATATAATCCTCCTGTTCTTATTCTTTTCTCGGGTCAACAAGCTTTGCAGCATCGTCAACTCTTCCGTACTGACCTGATGCTTTTTCAAGAGCAACATTTGCATCGTCGCCTGCCTTGATGAAATCCATCATTCTGCCGAAGTTTACATACTTATAGCCGATAATCTGGTTTTCTTCATCAAGAGCAACCTTTGTGATATAGCCCTCAGCCATTTCAAGATAACGGGGACCCTTTGCAAGTGTTCCGTAAAGAGTACCAACCTGTGAACGAAGACCCTTACCAAGATCCTCAAGACCTGCACCGATAACAAGACCGCCCTCGGAGAATGCGCTCTGGGTTCTTCCGTAAACAATCTGGAGGAAGAGCTCTCTCATAGCTGTGTTGATTGCATCGCAAACAAGGTCGGTATTAAGAGCTTCAAGAATTGTTCTTCCGGGAAGAATTTCGGAAGCCATAGCAGCCGAATGAGTCATACCCGAACATCCGAGTGTTTCAACAAGTGCCTCCTGGATAACGCCCTCTTTAACATTAAGTGTGAGCTTGCAGGCACCCTGCTGAGGAGCACACCAGCCAACACCGTGGGTGAATCCGGAAATATCCTTAACTTCCTTTGCCTTAACCCACTTTGCTTCCTCCGGAATCGGAGCTGCGCCATGAGCAACGCCCTGAGCTATGGGGCACATTGTTTCAACTTCATGTGAATAAATCATATCCATTTACTCCTTTGCTTTTTCTGATATGTAATATAAATCAAATTTATACCTTTATTATTATAACAATAAAACAGCAATAATTCAATAGAAAAATCATAGTTGTTGATATGTGTGTGTAGCGTTACAATAGATGTGAGACTGAAAAGTAAAAAAGGTATAGAAAAAGC
>CAMYWU010000018.1 GCA_947302895.1 uncultured Clostridia bacterium
CATTTAACTGAAGTTAGATGATTGGGGTTGTTCTATTTCAATGAGTTTATTATTTCTTGGAACGCTGACATTTCTTTAAACTGATCGGATACATGGTAGTACTTTGTCATAAGCTCATACATACGCACACGCATCGTTATAATAATAGTAACCAACAATAACATTTTGAATTAGATATGACAATTCTTCAATTGCTTTACTATAATTCTCAAACCATTTATCATGGTCAAAATCTAATCAAGCAAAAGGTATTTCCGCAATCTCTCAATGAAGGCATATTTTCAAATGTGTTTTCGGCTTGCATATTATACTTCTGATCAAACTTTTGACCATCATCCAAACTACCGATACATTGATATTGCCATATCAAATTCATCATATTTAAAAATTAGCTTCCCATTCAATTCCTTTTACAAACTAAATATTATTTTGATCTGAGATATTTATTGAAAGTTTCGTTGTCATTTGACAAACAATAATAATAATGATATTGTATAGGTGCGAAAATTGAACAATATTTAAGTTTCGGAAGTGATTGCATGAAAATAATAGAAAGAACAACTTATCTTAAAAGATTAATCGACCTTTTAGGAACACCTGATATCAAGATAATTACCGGCATCCGACGTTCGGGAAAATCAAAACTGCTCTCAGCATTTATTGATTATCTGAAAAAGGCGGATGATAACGCTAATATTATTTTTGTTGACTTTTTCGATATTAAATTTGAAGAATTGAAAGAATACCATGCCTTGAATGATTATATTGAAAGTCATTATATAGAAAACAAGAACAACTATGTTTTCGTGGACGAGGTTCAACTTTGTAAAGGCTTTGAAGTTGCTATAAACAGCCTTTATTCAAGCGGTAAGTATGATTTGTATATCACCGGCTCAAATGCTTTTTTATTAAGTGCTGACCTTGCAACACTATTTACCGGCAGATATATTGAGCTTCATGTGTTTCCGTTCAGTTTTGCTGAATTCTGTCAATACTATAATAGTGAAAAAGATATTGATAGGCTGTTTGACGACTATGCAGTTAAAGGCGGTCTCTCCGGTTCATACCTTTATAAGAGCGAGCAGGACAGAGTAAGATATATTTCAGAGGTATATGACACCATAATCAACCGCGATTTAGTGCAAAAATATCGTTTGCCTGATACCTATGTGCTTGATCATTTGGCAGAGTTCTTAATGGATAATATCAGTAATTTAACCTCGCCAAACAAGGTTGCGAATACGCTGAACTCAAATCAGATAGATACTAATCACAAAACAATTGGTAAGTATGTAAAGCACCTTTGTGATGCGTTCATATTCTATGATGTGAAGCGTTATGACATTAAGGGGAAGAAATATCTTGATACCTCTGATAAGTATTATCTTTGTGATACAGGGATTCGTTTTGCAATGCTTGGTAGCAGAAATCTTGACTACGGAAGACTATATGAAAACATTGTTTGCATTGAGTTGTTAAGACGCGGTTATGAATTGTATATTGGAAAGCTATATGAGAAAGAGGTTGACTTTATCGCCATTAAGGGTAGTGAAAGGTTATATATTCAGGTTAGCGATGACATTAGCAATCCAGATACTTTTAAGCGGGAATATGAGCCGCTTTTAAAGATTAATGATGCATACCCAAAGATGATAATTGCCCGAACAAAGCACGATGAATATGATTATCAAGGTATCAGAATTGTTGATATTGCTCGTTGGTTAAAAGATACAAACTAATGGCAACAATATGGCAACAGAAAATTTTGCAGCCTATGTGTTTAGGATAATGCAAATAATCAGTATAACTGAAACAATATTACCTTTACAAAAATGTTAAGGTTTTAAGTTTCAGAGTAGAGTGGTAGTAAGGAAATCGTCTTGCCGATTTTCGAGAGACGAGCTCCAAATCTCTGATTTGGTAAGAAACAGTCCGGGGGTTCGTTTGCGACCGCTCCCGGTGGGAGATAAAGGAAGCAAAAAGAACTTAGCCGCGGTCAAAATTTTGAAATGCTGTATCGAGCATTTAACAAAATTTTGGGCACCGCAATGCGTATCTGTTTCGCAGTGTGTGAAAGTCTAAAAGCAAAAAACAACAGCTGATTTTTTCGGCTGTTGTTTTTATTTGAAATTTGCTTATAATAATCTTAGAAAACATTGAAAGAGGTTTATTATGCAGAATACTTTTGAAAAGATATATGAGGTTGTTCGGCGAATACCGTATGGCAGGGTTGCAACCTATGGCCAGGTTGCAATGCTTGCAGGCAATCCGCATTGGAGCAGGGTTGTTGGCTATGCGCTGCATGTTAATCCCGACCCCGACAGCATTCCCTGCTTCAGAGTTGTCAACCGTTTCGGAGAGCCTTCGCCTGCGTTTGCATTCGGAGGGAAAAACGCTCAGATAATGATGCTTGAAGGCGAGGGAGTTGAGTTTGTTGAGGGAAGGGTTGACTTAAACCGTTTTCTGTGGGACGGCAAATAAATAAAAAGAACCCGAAAGGTATGCTTTCGGGTTTGTTTTTATATATTGAGGATTCCGAAGTTCTGGAGGATTCCTGAAACGAGGATTGCAAAGATGAAAATCGGGGCAATCCATTTAACCATTGCAATATAGAATTTCTTTATTGTGAACTTGCCGTTTAGCTCGATTTCGCTGATGATTGCATCGGGCTTGATGATGAAGCCAACGAGTATGCACGTAAGCATTCCGACGAGCGGAAGCATAATGCTGTTTGAAACGAAATCAAGGAAATCAAGAATTGAGAAGCCAATAATTTTAACGCTGTCCCAGATTCCGAAGCCGAACGAGCAGGCAATTCCAAGAACTGTTCCGTAGAGCGCAACAAGAAGCGTTGCGGTTATTCTTTTAACATTGAAGCGGTCCATAACTCCTGCAACAATTGCTTCAAGAATTGAAACCGAGCTTGTTACAGCAGCAAAGAGAACAAGGAAGAAGAACAGCGCTCCGATGATATTTCCGCCAGGCATTGAGCTGAATACCTTAGGCAGCGTTACAAACATCAGCGAAGGTCCTGTTCCGAGTGCGCTTTTATCTCCGCCCGAATAAACAAAAACGGCGGGAATAATCATAAGTCCTGCTAAAAATGCGATTGCGGTATCGAATATTTCAATATGCCTTGAAGCCTTTTCAATGCTTTCTTCCTTTGAGAAATATGAGCCGTAGGTTATCATAATTCCCATTGCAAGCGACATTGAATAGAAGAGCTGACCGATCGCTGCAAGGAAGGTTTTAAAGCTTAAATCCTTGATGTTCGGCAGAAGGTAATACTTAACTCCTGCAAGCGCTCCCGGGCGGGTTACAACATAGATTGAAAGCCCGACTGTTAAGAATACAAGCAGGGGCATAAGCACCTTGGAGAACTTTTCAATGCCCTTGTTAACGCCGAAAACAACAACAAGCGTTGTTGCCGCCATAAATACTAAAAACCAAATAATCGGCTGTGAGGTTGACGAGATATAGCTTTTGAAAAATGAATCGCCTGCAGCCTCGCTGACCTTGCCGGAAACCATAACAGCGGCGTATTTTGTAACCCAACCGCCGATAAGGCAGTAGTAGGGAAAAATCAGTATGGGAACAATGGTTGCAAGTGTTCCGAGCCAGCTCCATTTTTTGTTAAGCGCTCCGAAAGCCTTGAGCGGACTGAGCTGGGTTTTTCTTCCGATTGCGATTTCGGTTATCATTAAAACCGAACCAAAGGTTATGGCAAGGAGGATATAAACCAGTAAAAACATTCCTCCGCCGTATTTTGCGGCAAGATATGGGAAACGCCAGAGGTTTCCGAGTCCTACTGCTGAGCCTGCTGCGGCTAAAATAAAGCCTAATTTGCCTGAGAATGTGCTTCTTTTTCCCATTATGTTTTCCTTTTCCTAGGGGTATTTTTAATCATCCACTGTTTCAAGCAGCTTATGAAGCAATCGGTATAGCTCCTTGCCTTCCTCCTGAGTGAGATGAACGCACTGAACCATTTTATATGGAACTTCAATTGCGTCGTCCTTGAGCGCTTCGCCCTTTTCGGTTATCGAAACAAGAAGGTTTCTTTCGTCGCTCTTTGAGCGCTCACGCTTGATATAGCCCTTTGCTTCAAGCTTTTTGAGAAGGGGAGTAAGCGTTCCCGAATCAAGAAAGAGACTTTCGCCGAGCTTCTTAACGTTAACGCTCTTCTTCTCCCACATAACCATCATAGTTATATACTGGGTGTAGGTTAAATCAAGCTTGTCAAGATATGGCTTATATCTTTTAACAACCTCTTTTGCGCAGGCATAAAGAGGGAAGCAAAGCTGATTGTCAAGCTTTAATGCGTTGTAATTCTTTTCCATTTCATCACCTTATAAGTTTACTGAAAATAATGCAATCAAATTGTACTCAATTTGATTGCATTTGTCAACAACAATATAAAAGATACAGTGGTTAAGGAGTGCATCCCCTGTGTTTTTAATAGCTTTTTATATGTTTTTTGTAACGGAAACAAGTTTTCCGTCTTTAAAATATGTTCTCGGAACTCTTCTTGAAATACGGCAGGGAAGCTCATAGTTAAAGGAATGAGCCGCTTCGCTTACCTCTTCCATTGAAAGCCCTTCACCAACAAGAACAACCTCGCTGCCGATTTGAGCCCCCTCAATATCCGTTATATCAACCATAAACTGGTCCATACAAACTCTGCCGACAATCGGAGCAACCTTGCCGTTTATGATAACCTTGCCGATATTTGAAAGGCATCGGGGATAGCCGTCCGCATATCCAACGGGGATTGTTGCAATAACTCTTTCGCTCTGAGTTTTATATGTTCCGCCGTAGGAGATTTCACGTCCTGCTTCAAGCGTCTTTATATGGGAGATATGGGAAAGCCATCTCATTGCAGGCTTGATGCTCAGCAGGCTTTCGTCAACCTCGTGGGAAGGATAGAGCCCGTAGAGAATTATTCCCATTCTGCACATATCAAAGCATTTATCAAAATTCATTATGCCTGCACTGTTGTTGATATGCTTAATCGGAATATCAATTCCTCTGGCGCTCAGCATTTCAATGAAGCTCTCAAAAAGTTCCTGCTGTTTTCTTGCCTTTGATAAATCGCTTTCATCGGCAGTTGCAAAGTGGGAAAAAAGCCCTTCGGCATTGATGTTTTCAAGCTCGGTTATCTCTTTGCAGATATCGGCGCTTTCTTCGTTAACCTGAAAGCCTATTCTGCTCATTCCCGTATCAATGCAAAAATGAAACGGTACAGTTTTATTCTGTTTTTTTGCCTCGGTTGATAACGCCCTGGCATCTTCAAGGTGGAAAATCGGGATTCTTATATCGTTTTTAACAACCTCAGAGAATTCCTCGGGCGAAACATAGCCTAAGATAAGTATAGGTGTTTTAAGCCCTGCTTCTTTAAGTTCTAG
The DNA here is from genome assembly GCA_947302895.1 of uncultured Clostridia bacterium. GTDB lineage: Bacteria > Bacillota > Clostridia > Oscillospirales > Acutalibacteraceae > Eubacterium_R. The sequence continues at coordinate 5,403 of CAMYWU010000018.1, forward strand.
CGCTTCTTCAAGACAGGCAACCCCGAAGAAATCAGCCCTGTTTTCAAGCAGCTTTCCTATTTCAACTGCGCCGTGGCCATAGGCATCCGCCTTGATAACCGCAAGCAGCTTGCAGCTTTCAGGAAGCTTTGCTCTCGTGTTGTTAAAATTATATTCAACGGCGTTTAAATCAATTGCCGCCTGAGTTCGAAAATACATTTTCTTCCTCCGATAATGTTGTTGTATTTATAATATATCTTCTGTGTCTAAAATTCAAGTGTATTGATTGTAAATTATAATATATTATGGTATAATAGTTGATTGAGCGAAGCGAGAAACTGATTTGGCGCCCCTTTCAAGGGGAGCTGTCACGAAGTGACTGAGGGGTGGTCGCTGATTGAGCGAAGCGACAAAGTGTGTTGCGGTAACGGATATTAATTATTGGTTGTCGAGAGACTCTTGCCTGCTTCGCAGAGGGAACGACCATCCCACCACCGCTCCGCAGTCCCCCTCCCTTTGCAAGGGAGGCAAATAGGTTTGGTGATTATATATGAAACTACTCGTTCTTGACGGAAACAGCATAATAAACCGTGCGTTTTACGGCATTAAGCTCCTGACAAACAAGGAGGGCGAGCCGACTAACGCTATATACGGTTTTTTGAATATTCTTTTAAAGCTTAAGGAAATGAGCGAGCCCGATGCGGTTGCCGTTGCCTTTGATGTTCATGCGCCGACTTTCAGGCATAAGATGTATGATGCATATAAGGCAGGGCGCCATGCAATGCCCGATGAATTGCGTGTTCAGTTTCCCGAGCTCAAAAAGCTGCTTGGGCTTCTTGGCTATAAAATAGTTGAGTGTGAGGGCTGGGAAGCGGATGATATTCTTGGAACTCTTGCCGCTCAGTGCCGCAAAAACGGCGATGAATGCTTTATTGCAACGGGGGACAGGGATTCTCTTCAGCTTGCCCATGGCGGAGTTAAGGTTCTTCTTGCAAGAACAAAGATGGGTCAGGCTGTAACCGATGTTTATGATGAAAGCGCTATTATGGAGGAATACGGCGTAACTCCCGAACAGCTTATTCAGGTTAAGGCGCTCCAGGGAGATTCCTCGGATAATATCCCCGGTGTTCAGGGCGTTGGTCCTAAAACAGCGCTTGATTTAATCGGCAAATACAAAAGCATTGATTATATATACGAAAATCTCGAAAGCCTTGAAATTAAAGAGGGCGTTAAGGCAAAGCTTGAAAGGGATAGGGATAATGCCTATCTTTCGCTTGAGCTTGGCGAAATACGCTGCGATGCGCCAATTGAAACGGATATAAATGCATACAAAGTTGTTCCCGTTGATTTGAAAGCGGCGGCAGGCGAATTTTCACGCCTTGAGCTATATTCTCTGATGCCCAAATTCGAGCTTGATGCAAACGATGCGGTTCAGGCAGTTGCTCCCTCAAAGGAAAGAAAGCTTTCCTGTGCCGAATTTGAAGGCGAAAATGCGCTGTTTGATAAAATCAAAGGCGAGGCATATATCTATCCCGTTGTTATTGAAAACAGCATAAGCGATTTATATTTTGCCTTCGGCGATGAAATTGTTGTTCTTCATTCAGAGGACAGCGAATATAAGAACGTTGTTAAAAGGCTTTTTGAGGATGAAGGAATTAAGAAATACACCTTCAACTCAAAACAGCTTTACCGACTTGCTGCAAAAATGGGCATTGATTGCAAAAATGTCTGCGGCGATTTAATGCTCAGCGCATATCTGCTGAAGCCCTCGGATAACAATTATGAAATCCCTCATCTCTGCCTTGATTATAATATTTCGCTGCCCGAATACAGCAATCCTCTTGGCATTAATGATGAAAATGTTTCCTTTGCCTCGGTTTTAAAGCCCTTATTCGATAAAACGGATATGCTTCTTGATGAGGCAAACCAGATTAAGCTTTTAAATGAAATTGAGCTTCCGCTCAGCCGAGTTCTTGCAAAAATGGAAATTATCGGTTTTTCGGTTGATAAGAACGGCATTGAGGAGTTTTCAAGAAAGCTTGGCGCAAGAATTGATGAATTAACCGAGCAGATTTATTCCTCAGTTGGCTATGAGTTTAATATAAATTCACCAAAACAGCTCGGCGTTGCGCTTTTTGAGGATTTGCAGCTCCCCTGCAAAAAGAAAACAAAAACGGGCTATTCAACAAATGCCGAGGTTCTTGAGGGGCTTATTAACGAACACCCCGTTATCAACTTCATTCTTGAATACAGAACCTTAACCAAGCTTAAATCAACCTATTGCGAAGGACTTTTGAAGGTTATTGCCGAGGATGGCAGAATTCATACCTCGTTTAATCAGGTTGAAACAAGAACGGGAAGAATAAGCTCGCTTGAGCCCAATTTGCAGAATATTCCGATAAGAACCGAGCTTGGCAGAGAGATGAGAAAATTCTTTGTTGCAGGACAGGGCAACACCCTTGTTGATGCCGACTACAGCCAGATTGAGCTCCGTGTTCTTGCCGACCTTTCAAACGATGAAAATATGATAAACGCCTTCAACAACGGCGAGGATATCCATACGATAACCGCTTCCCAGGTTTTCGGTCTGCCCGTTGAAATGGTTACCAAGCAGCTTCGTTCAAGAGCCAAGGCGGTTAATTTCGGAATAGTATATGGTATCGGCGCTTTCTCGCTTGCAAAGGATATCGGAGTAACCCGAAAGGAAGCGCAGGAATATATTGATAACTATCTTGCAACCTATAGCGGAGTTGCAAAATATATGGACCATATGATTGAGCTTGCAAAGGACAGGGGATACAGCGAAACTCTGTTTAACAGAAGGCGTTATCTTCCCGAGCTTTCCTCATCAAATCATATGCTCAAAGCCTTTGGCGAGAGAGTTGCAAGAAATATGCCCATTCAGGGAACCGCAGCCGATATTATTAAAATCGCCATGGTTAAGGTTGACGAGCGCCTTACAAAAGAGGGAATGAAATCAAAGCTGATTCTCCAGGTGCACGATGAGTTAATCGTTGAAGCGCCAGAGGAGGAAGCTGAAAAAGCGCTCAGAATTGTAACTGAGGAAATGGAAAACGCGTGCCATATGAAAGTTAATCTTCGCGCAGACGGAGCGATTGGAAAAGATTGGTATAGCGCTCATTAGTGCAATTACGAATTACGAGTTACGAATTACGAATTTCGGGAGATTCCCCTGCTAGGGGAAATGTCTGCAACGCAGACAAAAGGGTCTGGCGCCCGCTCCAAGGGCTGCGCACGGCTATTATAATTATGAAATATGAAATAACAACTGCAACTCTTGAAGATGTTGCTTCTATCAAGAAAATTGAAGATGAATGCTTTTCGGTTCCGTGGAGCGAAAAAAGCATTGAGGAATCGCTGAATAATCCCTGCTCACATTTTTATCTTGCAAAGGCGGGGAGCGAAACCCTCGGCTATATCGGAATACAGATTTTCTCCTCAGAGGGCTATGTTACGAATGTTGCAACTCTTCCTCAGTTCAGAAAACAGGGCATTGCTCAGGCGCTTGTTGAAAAAGCGCTTGAAAACGATATGGAGTTTTTAACTCTCGAGGTTCGCAAAAGCAACACCCCTGCAATAATGCTTTATAAAAAGCTTGCCCGAAATTCTACCGTGAGCCATATGAAGATGCATTGTTAATGACAAAATATAAGGAAAAAGATTAATGTTAGTTTTAGGTATTGAAAGCTCCTGCGATGAAACGGCGGCAGCTGTTGTTGAAAACGGCAGGAGGGTTTTATCAAATATTATTGCAACCTCGCTTGAGGAGCATAAGCTCTATGGCGGAGTTGTTCCCGAAATAGCTTCCCGCCGCCATGCAGAAAGCATCAGCGGAGTTGTAAGCGAGGCGCTTTCTCAGGCAAATTGCAGCATTGATGATATTGATGCAATTGCCGTAACATACGCCCCGGGGCTTATCGGAAGTCTGCTTGTCGGAGTGAATTTTGCAAAGGGGCTTGCTCTTGCTACAGATAAATCCCTTGTTCCCGTTCATCATCTCAGGGGGCATATTGCTTCAAATTATATCGACAGCGCCCTTGAACCCGAATTTCTCTGCCTTGTTGTAAGCGGCGGACATTCGCATATTGTTTTGGTAAAGGATTATACCGAAATCGAGGTTATAGGAAAAACCCGTGATGATGCGGCAGGCGAGGCGCTTGATAAAGCGGGGCGGGCAATGGGGCTTGCATATCCCGGTGGAGTCAGCATTGACAAGCTTTCAAAAGAGGGAAATGAAAATGCCTTTTCCTTCCCGCACCCGAAGGTTAGCGGCTCAATATACGATTATTCCTTCAGCGGTCTTAAAACTGCGGTTATAAATACCCTTCATAACGCACAGCAGAAAAATGAAGAAATAAACACAGCCGATCTGGCGGCTTCCTTTCAGAAGGCTGTTGTTGATTGCCTGCTTGAAAAGGTTGAGCTTGCAATAACGAACACTGGCGCAAAGCAGCTTGTTATCGCAGGCGGAGTAAGCGCAAATTCAAAGCTCAGAGGCGAGGCAAAGAAGCTTTGCGATAAGCTCGGAATATCCCTTTCAATCCCTGAGCTTAAATACTGCGGAGATAATGCCGCAATGATTGCCTCACAGGGCTATTTTGAATATTTAAAGGGCAACACTGCAAACGAAAGCCTCAACGCCTATGCAACAATGCCGATTGATAAAATATTTTTTTAATAAACTTTAATAAACTATTGAAATTTGGATAAAAATTGTTATAATTATACTGATAAAAAAGGCATTGCCTTATTTTAACTCAAAAAGTAATTTTAAGGAGATAAACTATGCAGACTAATTTAACAAAAAATCCGTCCCTCCTTGCATGGCTTGATGAAAAGGTTGACTTTTTAAAGCCTGCACAGATTGTATGGATAGACGGTTCACAGCAGCAGATTGACGCACTTCGAGCAGAGGCTTGCGAGACGGGCGAAATGGTTAAGCTCAATCAGGATTTACTTCCCGATTGCTATCTTCACAGAACTGCAGTAAACGACGTTGCCCGTGTTGAGGCAAGAACTCTTATCTGCACAAGCAAGGAAGAGGATGCAGGTCCGACTAACCACTGGATGGATCCCAAAGAGTGCTATGCAATGCTTGATGAGATTGCAAAAGAGGCATATAAGGGCAGAACAATGTATATCATTCCTTATTCAATGGGTCCCGTTGGTTCACCTTTCTCAAAAATCGGTATTGAAATCACAGATTCAATCTATGTTGTTCTCAATATGGAGATTATGACAAGAGTGGGCACAGCTGTTCTCGACGCTCTCGGCGACAGCGATGACTGGGTACGAGGAATGCACTGCAAGTGCAACGTTGACCCTGAAAACAGATGGATTGTTCAGTTCCCCGAGGATAACACAATCATATCAGTTAACTCGGCATACGGCGGAAACGTTCTTCTCGGCAAAAAGTGCTTCGCACTTCGTATTGCTTCATATCTTGGTAAAAACGAGGGCTGGCAGGCAGAGCATATGCTCATCCTCGGCTTAACAAGACCCGGCGAAGAAACAAAATATATCTGCGCTGCATTCCCGTCAGCTTGCGGAAAAACCAACCTTGCAATGCTCATTCCTCCCGAAGGATATCTTGCAAAGGGCTATAAGGTTGAATGCGTTGGCGACGATATTTCATGGATCAGAAAAGGTCCGGACGGAAGACTTTATGCAATAAATCCGGAAAACGGCTTCTTCGGCGTTGCTCCCGGAACAAACGAAAAGTCAAACCCGAACGCTCTTGCAGCAACAAAGAAGGGAACAATCTTCACCAACGTTTGCCATAATCTTGAAAATAACACTGTTTGGTGGGAGAGGCTTGATAAGAATCCTCCGACCCACTGCATAAACTGGAAGGGCGAGGAAATCAACGGCACCTCTGATGAGCCGCTTGCAAACCCCAATTCAAGATTTACTGCTCCCGCAGTTAACTGCCCCTGCCTCAGCCCCGAATTTGAAAATCCGAACGGTGTTCCGATTTCTGCATTCGTATTCGGCGGCAGAAGAGCAAAGCTCACTCCGCTTGTATATCAGTCAAAGAGCTGGAACAACGGTGTTTTCGTTGGCTCAATCATGGGTTCTGAAACAACTGCAGCTGCAACAGGCGCAGTTGGCGTAGTTCGCCGTGACCCGATGGCAATGCTTCCGTTCTGCGGCTACAATATGGGCGACTACTGGAAGCACTGGATTGAAATCGGTGCAGGTCTTGACCCCGAAAAAGCACCGAAGATTTTCAACGTTAACTGGTTCCGTAAGGATGAAAATGATGACTTTATCTGGCCCGGATTCGGCGATAACCTCAGAGTTCTTGACTGGATTATTGACCGCTGCGAAGGCAAGGTTGACGCTCAGGAAACTCCTATCGGATATCTTCCCTATGCAAAGGATATCAACCGCGAAGGTCTTGATATCAGCCTTGAAACCCTTGATTCAATCCTTGATGTTGATAAGGATGCATGGGAAGAGGAATTCAAGGGCGTTGATGAGCTTTATGCTAAGTTCGGCGACAGACTTCCCAAGGAGCTTGCAGATGAGCTTGCTTCCGTAAGAGCTGCTTTTGAAAAATAAGTAAAAAAATAAAACCTCGGTTTTCCGAGGTTTATTTTTTTATCTCAAACAGCTTTGCTCCGTTATATATTATTGTGCATGCTAAAAAGAAATAGATAACTGATGCAAGAATCACGATAATTTTTTCTCTTGGTGTTGCAAGTGAAAATGCCGAGATTATATTTACTATTCCGATAACAAGCGGAATCAGACCGTATATTGTTGGAAATTCAACGCTCTCAGGCTTTTCATCAAGCAGCATGGGAATAACAAACATCAGCGCCGCAATTCCGATAACAAACATTATCATATTGAAATACAGGCTTTCTGCCGAGCTCATACCCGGAATAAAGAATATTGAATAAAAATCAAGATTTAACAGTGTTGTTGCCGTTGCCCAGGCTCCTGCCGCTATTGCAATAAGATTTGAAAGAACGGCGATTGTTTTTATTGCTATTTTCATATTACCACCAACTTTTAGGTTAGGCATTAGGGATTCGAACCGAGTAAGCCTTAAATTGCATATTTCACGCCCCT
>CAMYWU010000019.1 GCA_947302895.1 uncultured Clostridia bacterium
TTATCTGCTATGCTCCCTGTATCAACCACGGTATTAAGATGCCGTTCAACCAGACAGAGCAGAAGAAGGCAGTTCAGGCTGGCTACTGGAACCTCTTCAGATATAATCCTGCTCTTATTGCTCAGGGCAAGAATCCGTTCTCACTCGATTCAAAGGCTCCTTCAGCTGATTATATCGAGTTCATCGAGGGCGAAACAAGATATTCAGCTCTCAAGCGTTCATTCCCAGGCAAGGCAGAACAGCTCTTCTCTATCGCAGCAGAAAATTCAATCGACAAGTATAACAAACTTGCAAGACTTGTTGATTATTATGCTCCTTCAGCAGAGTAATTAAAAAGAATAAAAAACATCGGAGAGAAATCTCCGATGTTTTTTTGTTGCCAAAAACTAAAAAATATATTATTATCTAATAAAGTTGGTGAAGGTTTTTGCTTCCGGCTCAGGGAGTCCGAATTCTTCCTTGCCGAGCTCAATGCTTCTCATAAGGAAAATCATATTATTTGCAAGAACTCTCATTGTCTGCAAACCTTCCGAATCACGTGCCGCTTCGCCGGGAGCGCCGCCGTGGATGCTGTTCCAGTAATTAGAGGAAACTATCGGCATCTGGTTGATTGAAAAATATTTATTGAGCTGGTCAAAGGTTGCAGAAAGTCCGCCCCTTCTGCCGCAAACAACGCTTGCGCCAACCTTCATTGTTTTATCGTATTTAGCAGAATAGAAAAGTCTGTCGAGACAGGCAACAAGAGTTGCATTTGCAGAAGCATAGTAAACGGGAGTTGCAATAACAAGTCCGTTTGCATCTTCAAGCTCGGTTGCAATCTCATTTACAACGTCGTTATATGCGCAGCGCCCCGTTCTTCTGCAAGCATTGCAGGCAACGCAGCCCCTTATATTTTTGTTTCCTATCTGGAAAACCTCGTAATCAACCTTGTTTTTATCAAAAACACGTATCATTTCGTTAATTGCGATAGTTGTGTTTCCGTTTGGACGTGGTGAACCGTTGATAATAACAACCTTCATATAATCCGCTCCTTTATTGAAACTGCTTTCGTGGTTATTATAATATATGAAAGTAAAAATATCAATTATTATTTTTTCGGAGTAAAAATGGATAATATCAAAACAAGAATATTTATTTCAAATGTTGATTGCCTTGAAAACGGGGCTTTGTTTGATGCGCTATATAATAGCGTAAGCAAAAAGCGCAGGGAAAAAATTGATAGATTTCGCTTTGAAAGCGATAAAAGACTGTCCCTCGGAGTTGAGCTGCTTTTTAAAAAAGCGCTTGAAGATTGCGGTATAAAATATGACAGTGTTGAAATAGTGTATGGTAAAAACGAAAAGCCCTATATAAGAGGGAACAAAGTATATTTCAATCTTTCCCATTCGGAGAATATGGCTTGCTGTGCGATATCGCAAAGCGAAATCGGAGTTGATACCGAGAAGATAAGCAAAGCCGATTTCAGACTCTCTGAAAGGATTTATACGGATAAGGAAAATGAATTTGTCTGCGGCAGCAAGGAGCGCTTTATAAGGCTCTGGGCGCTTAAAGAAAGCTATATGAAATATTGCGGCAGCGGGCTTTCGATAGCGCCGAGGGATATTGAATTTGAGTTTATCGATGATATTCCTCACTATAAAGATCTGAGCTTTTTTGAATATGAAACAGAGGGCTATAGATTTGCTCTTTGCGGCGCAGAAAATGCCGAAATAATAAAGGTTAATTTAGGTGAATAAGCAGGGGGCGGAGAACATCCGCTCCTTTATTTTGATAATTTATACAAAAAAATATAAAAAGTTTTAAAAAATTAGTGCAATTTATAAATATATATGGTATGATAAAGTGTAAAACTTTATGAGGAGTGAATTTATGGCTGAGAAAGGATTTTCAAAGGTAAAGGGACTCTTTACCGAAATCAAGACTCACTGGAACAAACCTGCTCCCGGCAAGTATGTTCCATACCGTGAATACCTGGATATCTGGGTAGGCTCGGGAAGTAACTACGCCGGCTCTAAGATTCTTGAATACATAGCGTTCGGCGCAGGCTGTTATCTGATGATGTATCATTATAAGCTCCCTTATATAACCTATTCGGTTATCGGACTTATCAATATGCCTCTTGGATACCTATGGGCAATCCTATGGTGGATTGTTAGTGATAATCTGGGATTCCTTCCCAAGAAAACAGAGCGAAAGCTATACGGCGTTTATGTTGGCTCGGCAATTCTCGGAATACTTATGATAGTTCTTCCGTTCGACAGAATTCTCGACCCGACTAATCCCCTTGTTGCAACACTCAATTCGTTCAGAGGAATTTCCGCCGCCTCGTCCATCAAGATTTTGGGAACCTTCATTCTCAACTCGGGCTGGAAGGGCGCTCGTAATATATTCTGGAGAAAGAAGCTAATACCTAAATTCGGAAGATATAAGTATTCGCTTTATTGCGACTATATCCCGATGAACGTTATGGTTATCTTAATCGGATGGCTTCCGATTTACAATGTTCAAAACGAGGTTGACAGAGTTTGGATGGCAAACCTCCTGTTTGCAATCTACTGCGTATACGGCTTTGGTAACAACCTTGAAATGTGCGCCCAGAATATTTCGCCGAATGTTCGTGAAAGAATTCTTGTTCGTACATACCCGATTAAGCTTTCCCATATTTTCCATTCAATTCTTGCAATTCTTGTTCCCGTATTCATTGGTATGACCACGGATAAGTGGGCTGATATTGCAGTTTTCAGATGGATTATTCCGATTATTTTCTTTGTTTCATCAACGCTTACAATTATTCTTGCAGGCAGAATCAAAGAACGTATTCCGCAGCCGCCCCTTGAAGCAAAGGTTAATATCAAAATCTGGGACGGTATGTTTGGCGTAATGCGTAACAAGTATAAATGGACTTTAACCATTGTAGGCTTGCTTGACTCTCTCGGAAACGGTATGCTTGCGTTTACAACCATTCTGTATCTGTATACCTTCCGTCTCAGCGGACTTGCATATTCGCTTATTGTTGCGCTTGTTTCGTTTGCGGGAACTCCTCCCGATTTCTTCACGCCGTACTTCATTAAGCGTTTCAGCTATAAACAGATTATGATTTTCCATGAGTATTCAAGAGCGCTCGGATTTACGATTATCGTTCTTGCATATACCTTCCTTGGTCATAATCTTAAGCTATGCGGTATTATTTCTGTTGTTATGCTCTTCCTTATGGAGATGTGTAAAACAGTTCCTGTTTCAGTCGGCCACGATATGGATATTCGTATTTCCGACTACCAGATGTATCTCTCAGGCGAGCGTCTTGAAAACTTCTCCGGCGTATTCGGCTGGTTCACAGGACCTATAACAACCTTCGTTGGTCTTATTATTCCTCTTCTTATGTTAAGAGGCGGATTCAACTCCAACTTCGATGTTTTGTTTATTGATGAATCGAGAAGCAAGATAATCGTTATTCCTATTATAATGGATATTATAGGATATCTTCTTATGTCAATTCCGTATTACTTCTGGGATTACGACGATGATAAGCAACATAAGGTTATGGAAGTTTTGCGCCGTCGTGAAGAGGTAACAAGAAAGCAGATGGAAGAACAAGAGGGAACAACCGATGAGGAGCTTCCCGAAGCAACCGAAGCTGTAATGGAAGAAGCGGAGGTGATGTCATGAGCAAGAAAAAGAAGAATGTAAGCGAAGCTGCTGAAAATAATGATGATTTCCTCGCTCAGGAAGCAAAGGAAATGGAAGAGCAGGCTCCCGAATATACTCTTGACATCCCCGAGGATGAAATCTGGACCTATCAGATTGAAGGACTCCAGGCTCCGAAAATCAACCATTCATACGATAATGCAAAGAAATCAAAGATTGCGGTTGTTTTAATCCTTCTTGTTGCAATCTCGCTCAGTATTTTCTTCTCATTCAGAGCGCTCAAAACAACTGAATATACTTTCAGCGACCTCGATGATGGCGGCTGTCAGCTTGTTTCATACGTTAACCCCGGCGCTATGAGAGAAATCACGGTTGACTATTTTGTTGATAAAGAGGGAAATAAGGATACTTCAAAGCCCGTAACCGATATTAAGGAATATGCTTTCAACTGCGATAGCTCGATTGAAAGAATCAATATCGGAAAGGATGTTAAGAGCATCGACGGCAAGTCCTTCTATTCCTGCTGGAACTTGCAGTATATCGACGTTGATGATGAAAACCCGAACTACTGCGATATCGACGGCGTTCTTTACAACAAGGATAAAACCGAGATAATTCTTTATCCTATAGATTACGACAGAACACGCAGACTTAAAGAGGGCTATGCTCATCTTATCTGGCAGTGCGAGGCTTGCGGAAAGCTCTATGACGGCGAGGATGCAGTTCGTTATAATACCGAAACCAATTCAATTCCTCCCGAAGGCTTCCCCGAGGACTATAAGTGCCCCGGAAACGGCAGCGCATGCCCCTCAAAGAAGAGCGAATACTACTGGGCTGTTAAACCCGACCTTGTTGACGATAACGGAAACGATATGTGGGAACTTTGGGGAACAACCGCAAAGTATGATGAAAAGTATTTCGAGGAATATAACCTTAAAACAAGAACCTACATAATTCCTTCAACTGTTACAAAAATCGGTCAGCTTGCATTTGCATATTCAAATATTGTTGACCTCTATATGCCCGAGGGAATCACAACTATTTCCGACCAGGCAATCTTCAAGGATGAGGAATTAAAGCACATCTATTCATATAAGGCAGCAGCGCCTGTTGAAGGCACCTTCTATGATGTTATTCCTCAGCTCGGCACAGTTTATAATTCACTTCCCGAGGGACTTGAAACCATCGGTTCAGATGCGTTCTATCACCTCAGAGGACTTGATTATATCTATTTCCCGTCATCCGTTAAGAAAATCGGCCACCACTGTATGTGGGAAGCTGTTTATAAGGACGAGGATTCAAACGACCTCAAAGGTATAACTGAGCTCTATGTTGCAGCGGATGAAGAAACCTTCAAGGAAAACTGCGAACTCGGCGAAAGCTGGAGACCTGAATATAATAACGGAATATTCAGCAGAAAGGTTCCCGTAAACTACGGAGCTACAAGAAAATAAAAAATAAGCGTCTTATGACGCTTATTTTTTATGCTCACGGACCACGGCTCACGAACCACGAACCACGAACCACGAACCACGAGCCACGGCTCACGGACCACGAGCCACGAACCACGGACCACGCTATGTATTGCCTTCCGATTGAATATGTGTTATTATTAAACTTGAGGTGAAAGAAATGTTTACAGCTGATGAAAAGAGATATGAGAAAATGACATATAATCGCTGCGGTGAAAGCGGCTTGAAGCTTCCGAAAATTTCACTGGGGCTCTGGCAGAATTTCGGCTACAATGCGGATTATGATGAAATTAAGGATATAATTCTTACCGCCTTTGATAACGGCATAACCCATTTTGATTTGGCGAATAACTACGGTCCTGAGCCTGGCGATGCCGAGCGCAATTTCGGAAGGATTTTAGCCGAGGAGTTAAAGCCGTACCGTGATGAGCTTATCATCTCAACCAAGGCGGGCTATGAGATGTGGAAGGGTCCCTATGGCAGGGGCGGCAGCAGGAAATATTTAACCGCCTCCCTCGACCAGTCTCTTAAGAGACTGGGGCTTGATTATGTTGATATTTTCTATCATCATTGCTTTGATGAGGAAACCCCTTATGAAGAGGTTGCAATGTGTATGGGCGATATTGCACGTCAGGGAAAGGCGCTGTATATCGGAGTCAGCAACTACGACGGCAGAAAAATGCACAGAATAAATCATATATTTGATGATTATAATGCGCCCTACATAATTAATCAGAACCGCTATTCCATTCTTGACAGAACTATTGAGCAAAACGGTCTTAAGGAGCAGAGCAACAGAAAGGGCAGGGGAATTATTGCATTCTCGCCCCTTGCTCAGGGCAGACTTTCCGATAAGTTTGCAAAGGGCATTCCCGAAAATTCAAGGCTCTACGGAAGAACTGATTACAATAAGAGCATAGGTCTTGATGAAAACCAGATTGCTCAGATAAGAGGGCTTAAAACGATTGCGCAGGGCAGGGGCGAAACCCTCTCGCAAATGGCAATCAACTGGCTTTTAACAAAGGGCGTTACCTCTGTTTTAATCGGAGTGCGTACAAAGGCGCAGCTTCTTGAAAACCTCAAAGCGCTTGAGCATCCGCTTTTATCCGAGGAAGAAATGAAAAAGATTGACAATATAATACTTTTTGAATAGTAAGTATAAAAAAGATTTGACGGTTTGAACCGCCAAATCTTTTTTTATTACTTTTTAGTTTTCTTAGTTGTGGTTTTGCTCCAGGGACTATAGTAATATGTTTTGTTAACCTTACTGTATGTTCTTATTTTGATATAGTATTTTGTATTTTTCTTAAGACCCTTAACGGTTGTTGAGGTTGAGCCGTTCTTCGAAACCGTTACCTTCTTAACATTCTTGGTAAATCCGCTGTAAGTTGCAAGCCGGATTTCATAACCCTTTGTCTGGTTTTTTTGTTTCTTCCAGGAAATTTTCAGCTGCTTCTTTGCGGGTGTTGCCACCTTTGAAACGGCTGTTCCCTGCGGATTGATTTTGAAGGTAAGCTTTTTCTCACCCTTATAATTGCCCTTGAAGGTAACCTTTGCCGTCGCCGTTCCGACATTTTTGTTTGCACTGTATGAAACGGTGTAGTCGGTTCCGTTTTTAAGGGTGTTGCCCTTTGTATCCTTGATGGTTACAGCGGGACATTTAGCCTTGCCATTGTATGTATACGAGGTTTTTGCAAGGGTGTAGGTTTTCGGGCAATAATAGGTCTTTTTGGATTTCTGATATGAGCAATCCTTGCATTCCTGATAGTAGTATCCGTTGGAATTACTGCTTACTGAGCAGGGCGAAGAATACGTTGTAAAGCTATGAGGCTCGATAAGTCCTTCCTTGTTACCGCAGGAGCACTCATACCAGTGGCGTTCGCCGTCATGCTTCAGAATTGTATAGCTGTGTACGTGGGTGTTTTCGTTATTCAGCGGAGAATAGGTATGGTAAATATACAAAGTTTTATAATTTGCGTTTAACTCATCTCCCGCTTCGTTAAGCGAATAGCCGTTGAGCGTTGCAGTAACAGGATTTACAAAGGTGCTGACAGGGCTTTCATTAATATTGGTTGGAACTACTTTAATTTCAACCTTATATGTTTTGCCCGCTTCAAACTTATCGGTTGGCTCGAGGCGATTTTCATTTTCGTCAAACCAGTTTACGCCGCTGTTTTTAACGCCGTAGGAATTATCTGCAACATAGAGGTCGGGCTGTGCCGTTAAAACGCTGAAATCGGGCGTGCTGCCAACCCGTGGAGAATCAAGTGAATAAACCTCGAAATAAGAAACCGTCTGTTTTTCACAGTAAAGCTCGGCGGAAACCGTCTGTTCAAAGCGTCCTTGATAGCCTGTTGTGTTGCCAAAAGCAGAAGCACCGTTTATTGTGGCTGTAAAGAGCATATCATTGTCTTTACTATGGTAAAACTGGTAGTTGTTGCTATCGGTTACAAGATATATCATCGGCTTATAAACGTGTCCGCCGATAAAGGTTTCGTTTTCATACACCCAGTTGTTTTTTGTAGCATCGTACCAGCCCACGCCGTTTTTGATATAGTAAAGCTTTCGGTTGTTCTGCCAGTCGTCATAATAACTGTTTTTGTTCGTGTTTATGTGGTATCCCGAGCCTCTTGTGTTTGCGCTGTATTCGGGATATGCTCCTGCAATCGGCTCGGTTATGCCGTCTATAACAATGCTTTCAATAACCGAATCGTTGCAAACACCGAAATCCAAAATAAGCGTAATGTATTTGCTCGGGTCTTGCTCATATGCTTTGATAACCTTTGCATTTTGTCCGTTAACCGTTGCGGTTACGGCAGGCTTAACCGAAGCTCCCGAAGCGTCAACTGCAAACTGATAGCTGTCCGATGTAATAACATCCATTTCAAGCTTATAGTGTTTGCCCGCTTCAAATTTGTCTTGAGAGAACATTTTTGTATAGTTTGTGCCGTTTTGGGAAACGAGCCACTGCATATAATCGGGTCTGTCGGAACCAACGGTGCCCTTTGCGGCGTAGCCTGTGCCGTTTGAGGTGGCGTTGTAGGAAATCTTGTTTCCCTCCTGCGGTGCGGCAACATTCATCGAAACATCACGCACTGTATACGGCAGCTTGCCGAAATTATAGCACAGCAATACGCCGTCATTGTAATTACTTCCGTTAAGGGGTTTAACCGTTGCTTTTTTGCCGTTTATTTTTGCATTATCTGCAAGAGAGGAAACGAATTCAACCGCGTCCTGCATTTTTGTATAAATATTCAGCTGAACCTCAACCTTGTAGTTAGCGCCTGCTTCAAAGGTTCCGGGAGCATAAGGGTTGATTTGTTCACTGTTTTCATACCAGATAATTCCGCCGTAGCAATAAAGAGGTATATTGAAAACATCTGATTCAAGCGATTTAATCTCCTGACCTTCAACAGGCTCGGATATTTCAACATCAGCTTTGCCGATTTCTTTTTTGCCCTGACATACAAAATTGAAATCCAGTACCACCATTGAACCGCCGTCTTTTGAGTGCATGGAAACGGAATAATTTACAGTGTTGTATCTTCCGCCGCTTATAATTGCAGTTGTGTTATCCGAGAATTGGTATAAATGCTTGTATTCATCTTTAATATCATACTGAATACTGAACGAATATTCCTTTCCTTTGATGAATTTTTCATCGGAGGTCGATCTGAAATCACCCTTATCGCACCATTTAACTTGGGGTGTCCAGCCGCTGAGCATGGTGTGTTCGGCAAAGGGCTCGTTTTCATCTGCAAAAAAGTTTATGCTGTCGTTTTTAGGAACCTTTTTTCCTTCAATTGGAATTTTGAACATACAGTCATTTGTCGCATCGAGAAACAGCGTGTCGATAACCGTTGCTGCCTGAGACTTATATGTGTAGGTTACTGTTAAGATTTTTTTATCATTTGAAAGTGTTTTGTTTTCCTCATTCAGCAATCCGCTGCAATAGAATTCAACGGGAACATTATCCTTGAAAACATAGTCGCTGAACGCTTTGAGAACCATGGTGTAGCGATAGGTTTTTCCTGCGATGAATTTGGTTGCGGTTGTGGAGGGATTTGCAATATCAACCCATTTATCGCTCTGAATTTCAAAATTTGAATAGTATGCCTTGATATCGCCGCTTCTCGCATTCGGAGGTGTTGAGCCTTCAATTAGCTTGCTCTCGTCGGGTCCCTGAATGCGAACGGTGTCAATCCGGGGATACTTGCGGCTTCCTGGAACGGTTATATCAAACCTGATGTTGATATAATCCTGGTCCGATTTGAAATGATTATCAACGCTGCTTGAATAATTGCCCTTGCCAACTCCAATTGGAATTCCCTTGGTGTCATCGCTGAAGCAATAAGAGTCTTTATATTCCTCTTTAATAACAAAATTGACAACAATTGAATAGGTTTTTCCGCTTTCGCAGTGATACTGAGCAGCTTCGTCAATCGGTCTGCCGTTTTCCTTCCACTGCGAGCGAACTCTTTCAACAAGTTCGTATTTTTCGCCGTCGGGAGTTGATAAATGAACGGTACGAACTTCAAAAAGCTGGTCGCCTTCGTTTAAAGCAAGCCCTGTAACCATAACCGTGTCGATTTTTGTCTTGCTTTTGGCAAGTGCCGTTTTGGGCATAAAGCTAAGCAGCATAACTACTGATAAAATAATTGATAGCAGTTTTTTCATTTTTTACTCTCCGTTTCGGTTATTAAACGGGAGGGCAAAAGCTCTCCCGTTAATGATATTTATTTCTTTTTGGTTTTCATTTCTTTAACGCCCGACCAATCGGAATAGATTTTCTTTGTTTTGCCGTCTGTTCCTTTAACGTTCTTATAGGTGCGGACTCTGCAATAATACTTTGTGTTTTTCTTGAGTCCGGAAATAGTTATTCCCGTTGCGCCGGTTGATTTGGTTGTTCTTGTTGAAGTGTTCTTTTCAAATCTTGCGTTCTTTGACCACTGGAACTGATAGCCCGTTGCCTGGGTTGTTATCTGCTTGCAGCCAAGGGTCATAGTGGTTTTCGTGGTGTAGCACTGATTTTTGCGGAAGCTTGTCTTTTTCGGCTTGATTGTGTAGGCAACCCTCTTTGCGCCCGAATAGTTGCCCTTAAGGGTTACCTGAACATAGTATTCGCCGACTGCCTTGCTTTCGGATTTGCTGTACTTAACGGTGTAATCCGTGCCGTTTTTAAGGAGTGTGTTGCCATCGTAAACCTTAACGGTGGGGCGCTTGTTTTTGCCGTCGTAGGTATAC
The DNA here is from genome assembly GCA_947302895.1 of uncultured Clostridia bacterium. GTDB lineage: Bacteria > Bacillota > Clostridia > Oscillospirales > Acutalibacteraceae > Eubacterium_R. Next base: position 10,362 of record CAMYWU010000019.1, read on the forward strand.
TTAGTGGCTGAGATGTTAACCTTCGGTGTGATTTTCTTTGCGACGATTGTAAACTTGATATCATTCCAGGTTCCTCTGTAGTCGTTAATTCCTGTGATTGTGAAATAAGCGGTTCCGACTTTGAGGTTGTTTTTGTAGGTTACCTTGTAATCGATATCCTGATAAAGCAGCTTGCCGTTTTTATCATATAGCGCCATCGGAATTGAAAGCGTTCTGCCGCTGTATGTTCTCTGTAGAGGTTTAGAGATACCGTAGGTAATTTCGCAATCGTATAAATCGTATTTGCAAACGCCCAGGTTGTACTTTACAAAAAGCTCTCGCTGCGTGTCCTTGATAGGCGCCTCGCCTGGAATTCTGTCAACAACGCTTGCTTTGCTGCCGTTGAATCTTGCGTCAATTTTATCATAATCATTGAATATATTAAAGTTTTTCTTATAAATGCGAATATACATAGTGTACTGATGATTCAGTATGAAATCCGTATGCCTGTTTGTAGCCTGGTCAAAAGTAAGCATATATTCCTGTGCGGTTTCGTCATAGTAGTAAACGCCGTTCGTCGTTATCTCATTGTTATCCTGGTCCAAAATATAATATGGGTCGTCATAATTAACACTGGCATAGAAAGAGTAACTCGGGCTGCTGCCGGGCTTAACATTTAAGCGATCACCCCTGACATTTACAGAACTTATAAGACTGTTGCAGTAAAATCTGCAACAAAGCGCAGCATGTCTGTCGCTTGCCTGATAAATATAGGAATCGTGCAAAACATTACTGAAAATGCCAAAATCAATATCATGAGAATCAAAGTTGAAAGAACAGCCTCTGTCTGCTTTAAGATGAACTGTCAGGCGGTATTCCACTGCCTCTCTGAATTTATAGTTTGAATCTGTGATTTCAATCCATCTGTTATCATAGTTGTAGTATTCTTCCCAAGTGAAACCGTTAACACCCTTGCTTGTATCAATTGAGCAATTTGCGGTCCCGTTAACTGCGCTCCAAACAGGGCTGCTGCCTGTGATAGGCTCGGTATAACCGCTTATACTATAGGAGTTAATTTTTGTTGCGGTTTGATTGCAGGTAAAAGGCATAGTAACGTCAAAGGCGTCTTCCATCATAATGATTTCGCCCGGCTCGCCTTCAACGCGCGAGGTTCCTGCTACAGAGCCGCCGATGGTGCAGGTGATATTTTCGGTTTCAAATTTATATCCGTTCTTTGCCTTAACTCGAACTCTTAAAACATACGAATGACCGTAAGTGAAGGTGTCGCCCTGAGCCAAATCCTGCGAAGCGGTTTCGTCGGTCCACTTAACACCGTTGATATAAACGCTTTTATCAACAGTGTACTGCAGGTTGGGATTTGCGTTTTCCGAAATAAACTCGGCATTTGCACCTGCATAGGGAGGTTGTTCCAATGTTAATGTTACAGTGTTGATTTTACCTTCTGCAAATACTTCTAAGTTCAATCCTGCCGTTATACTGAGAAGCATTACAAGCGACAGTACGAGAGAGATTACCTTTTTCATTTAATCATCCTTTCTTTTTTAAAAAAATGTATAATCCAACAATTATATTATAATCATTATATAACAAAAAGTCACTGGCATAAGTGACAGTGACTTTTGCAAATTAAGGTTTTTAAAGCAGCGTTGTAACAATCAGTTTGTTTTCAATAACTGCAGCAAGAAGCTCATGCTTATTATTGAACCCTCCCTTTTCAACAATCTGATCAAGGTTCCAGCGAACACCGTTTTTTGAAAGATCCAGTTCCTTTGCTATCTCATCATATGTCATTCCCTGAACAAATCGTCGCAGAATATCCATCTGTCTTGGGGTGATGTCTTCTGAAAACATATCCTTTATTTCAACATTTGGCGAAGTATCGGGAAAAATGTGTTCTCCCTGCAATGTCTTTTTTATAACATCTAAAAGCTCTTCTTCGCTGTATTCCTTATACCAAAGGCTATCCGCAGCGCCGCTCTTTGCTTTTGAGAGCACAT
>CAMYWU010000020.1 GCA_947302895.1 uncultured Clostridia bacterium
AACATCGTTGTTGTAGTATCCGAACTCATCATAGAGCGAATTCATAACATCAACAAGATTCATTCCCTTTGTTTTATAGTATGCTGCCATTTCACAGATAAGCATTGAGCCAACAACAGCATCCTTATCCCTTGCGTGGGTTCCTGCAAGATAGCCATAGCTCTCCTCAAAGCCCATAACAAAATCGCTTGCTCTTCCCTCGTTTTCAAGGTTGGTTATAAGCTCGCCGATATATTTGAAGCCTGTTAAAAGATTCTTGAAGGTGCAGTTGTATTTTTTTGCAATAACCTCTGCAAGGTCGGTTGAAACGAAGCTCTTAACAGCGATTGCAGTATCGGAAAGAACGCCCTTTTCCTTCTTCTGGGAAAGAAGATAGTTGAGGAGCATTGCTCCAACCTCATTACCGCTCATAAGAACAAGCTCGCCCGATTTATCGGGAACGGCAATACCAACACGGTCGCAATCGGGGTCGGTTGCAAGAAGAATATCAGCCTTGATATCCTTATTCATCTCAAGTCCAAGCTCAAAAACCTGCTTGATTTCGGGGTTCGGGAAGGGGCAGGTCGGGAAGTTGCCGTCTGGATTTTCCTGCTCTGGAACAACATAAACCTGCTTGATTCCGATTCTGTCGAGAATTGCACGAACGGGCTTGTTTCCTGTTCCGTTAAGCGGGGTATAGATAACCTTTAAATCTGCCTGTTTAACAACCTCGGGGTTAACGCACTGCTTAAGAACCTCGTCAAGGAAAACGTCGATAACGTCCTGACCTATGTATTCAATGGTTCCGTTTTTAACAGCCTCATCAAAATCGGTTTTCTTGATGCCTGTGAAATAGTCAACCTTCTGAATGAAATCATAGGTTTCGCCTGCTTCCTCATCGGTCATCTGATATCCCTTGGGATTATAGCATTTATAGCCGTTATATTTTGCAGGATTATGAGAAGCGGTTAAGATAATACCGCTTGAGGTTTTGAAATGTCTTATAGCAAATGAAAGGCAGGGGGTGGGTTCAAGCTCGTCATAGATATAAACCTTAATGCCATTTGCCGCAAGCACGCTTGCCGCCTCTTTGCTGAAATATTCGCTTTTGATTCTTGAATCATAGCCTATTGCAACTGAGGGATTTTCATAGTTTTTGTTGAGGAAATCTGCAAGTCCCTGGGTTGCTCTGCCAACGGTGTAGATATTCATACGGTTTGTTCCTGCGCCGATAACTCCACGCAAGCCAGCTGTTCCGAATTCAAGGGAGCGATAGAATCTGTCCATAATCTCTTCATCGTTGCCCTTAATGCTTTCAAGCTCAGCTTTTAAATCAGGGTCGCCCGTTGCCTTTTCAAGCCACTCATTATATAAAGCATTGATATCCATAGTATTTCTCCTTTGATAATTTTTGGGTTGTGTCCATCTTCTATTTTAATATTATTAATTTCTGTTGTCAATATTTCATATTTAATGTATAATGATTTTGGTGATAAAAATGTTTGCTAAAGTTAAAACACAGGGACTGATAGGGCTCAACACCTTTGATGTAACTGTTGAAGCGGATTTAAGCTCGGGTCTGCCACGCTTTGATATAGTCGGTCTGCCCGATGCCGCAGTTAAAGAGAGCAGGGACAGAGTTCGCTCTTCAATCAAAAACTGCCGCTTTGAGTTTCCCGTTTCAAGAATAACGGTTAATATCGCACCTGCCGATATTAAAAAAGAGGGCTCGTTTTATGATTTGCCCGTTCTTATTTCAATACTAAAGGCAAGCTCTCAGATAAAAGCTGATATTGATAGCTTTTCATTTATCGGTGAGCTTTCTCTTGACGGCGAAATAAGGGGTACGGCAGGAATTTTGCCAATGGTTATTCAGGCAAGGGACAGCGGTCTCGGCGCAATTTTCATTCCTGCCGAAAACGAAAGAGAGGGCTCGGTTGTTGAGGGAATTGATGTTTTCCCCGCAAGCCACATAAGCGAGATTCTAAGCCACCTTTCGGGCGAAAAACTCATTGAGCCTGCATACAGAGCGCTTGACGATGAGGATGTTCCTGTTGCAGAGGTTGATTTCTCTGAGGTTAAGGGTCAGAAAGAAGCAAAACGTGCGCTTGAAATTGCAGCCGCAGGCGGTCATAACTGCCTTATGATTGGTCCCCCGGGAACAGGAAAATCAATGCTTGCAAAGCGACTTCCGACAATCCTTCCCGAAATGACAATTGAAGAAAAGATTGAAACAACAAAGATTTATTCGGTTGCAGGCGAGCTTGATAAAAAAACAAGGCTGATATCTCGGCGCCCCTTCCGCTCGCCCCATCATACGGTTTCTGCTCAGGGCTTAACAGGCGGAGGAACAAGCCCGAAGCCGGGCGAAATAAGCCTTGCGCATAACGGCGTTTTATTCCTCGATGAATTTCCCGAGTTTGACAGAAGGGCAAAGGAATCCCTGCGCCAGCCGCTTGAGGATAATAAGGTAACAATAACCAGAGCCTCGGGAACAATAACCTATCCTTCAAATATTATGGCAATTGCCGCAATGAACCCCTGCCCCTGCGGATATATGGGGCATCCTTCAAGGCAATGCACCTGCTCCGAAGGCGCAATGAAAAGATATAAGGATAAGGTTTCAGGTCCCCTGCTCGACAGAATGGATATTCATATTGAAGTTCAGAATGTTGAATACGAACAGCTTTCAAGCAAGGCAAACGAAGAGCCCAGCGCAGAAATTCAAAAGCGTGTGAACAAAGCCCGTGAAATCCAGAACGAAAGATTTAAGGGAACAAATATTTCCTGCAACGCAAAAATGACTCCGAAGGCAACACGCCAGTACTGCGTTTTAACCGACGAGGCGGATAGCCTTCTGAAGCAGAGCTTTGAAGCGCTCGACCTTTCGCCCAGAGCATATGATAAAATCCTCAGAATAGCAAGAACAATTGCTGATTTGGAGGGCAGCGAAAAAATTGAGCTCCCCCACGTTGCTGAGGCAATACAGTACAGAAGTCTTGACAGGAAATACTGGAGATAGAATTACGATTTATGAATGACGAATGACGAATTTCGGGTGGGCTCCCTTGGAGCGGCGCCAGACCCTTTTGTCTCGCAAGCTCGACATTTCCCCTAGTAGGGGAATCACCCACACCCATTATAATAAAACCGATAAAGGAGTAATTATGGAACAGTATATTGAAAAAACGATGAAAAATCTTGAGAAAAACGGCTTCAAGCCCTTCTACTGCGAAACAAAGGAGGAGGTTTTACCGATTATTGAAAGCCTCATCAACAAGGGCGAGAGCGTTTCAAACGGCGGAAGCGAAAGCCTTAAGGAATGCGGCGTTTTCAGCCTTCTTGCAAACGGCGACTATGATTTCATAGACCGCACGGGGCTTCAGGGTGAGGCTGTTCGTGAGGCTTATTTAAGAGCTTTCGGATGCGACACATATTTTTGCTCCTCAAACGCAGTTACTGAGCGTGGCGAGCTTTACAATGTTGACGGCAATTCAAACCGAGTTGCAAGCATTGTTTACGGTCCCCGCCAGGTTATTATGGTTGTAGGCAAAAACAAGATTGTTCCCGATATCAACGCTGCAATTAAGAGAGTTAAGGAAAAGGCGGCTCCCCCGAATTGCCGCAGATTAAACCTTGATTCCCCCTGCGCTAAGCTTGATAAATGCGTTTCTTTAACAAAGGACGACCCTTATATGTGCGACGGCTGCGCAGGCGACAGCCGAATCTGCTGCAGCTATGTTGTTTGTGCAAAACAGCGCCATAAGGACAGAATAAAAATCATCATCGTAAACGAGGATTTAGGATATTAAGGATGGTAAAAAACACCTGCTCAAAAGCAGGTGTTTTTTTATTACATATCTGCAGAAATTAGACCGAAATATTTTTCAAAGAATGCTTGCAAAATCTCAATAACTTTATTCTTTAAGCTGCTGCGATTGCTCGTCTTTGAAAATCTTGATGTTGGCGGAAGGATTTTATCAATATCCGTTCCCGTGGTTTTAAGCACACCGTCACGGAAAGAATTATCAATAAATTTCTTTGTTTCGTCAGGTTTCAGATTTTGTTCTGCAATTATTTCGTTGATTTCGTTTTCTTTCTGCTCAGCAACAAAACTGCGCCACTCAAGCATAACATCTTCAATATCGTTAATGCCTGCAATGAATGTTTCAATAAGAGCCTTTTTGCTTCTGAGCTCAGCGCTTGCGTCAACTGCTTTTTGTATCTTGATAAGCACTTCTTTATCTTCGCAATGGCTGTCGTGGTACTTAGCAACAAGCAGAAGAATATAATCAATATTAATATCAATCTGCTTTAGCAGTTCAACCTCAAAAACAATATCATCGTTGATATCTTCGGCTTGACCCTTTTTGCGTTTTTCTTTCCATTCTTCACGCAGGTCTTGATATCTGCTCAGATAGTCTTGCAGGTCAATCTCTTTGAAGGTATCAAGCTCAGCAAATTCATCAAATGAGGATAATAGATTTCTCATACGCAGAACAGCACCGAACAGAGATATAAACTGTTTTTGCTCTTTTTCGCTTGCTGATATCGGCTTATCCAGTGAAAACCTTTCAAATAACTCCTCTATCATATCAAGATAACCTTTGTGGTCTTCGCCAAGGTTATCGGTGTAGCCGTAGAAATAATCCTTAAAACTACGCAGAACGACGATTCCACCAGCCTCTTTATCACCGAATAAAGATATAGCATCATCAGTCCGCTTTTGCAGATTTCTGAAACAAACAATATTTCCAAAGGTCTTAACCGAGTTCAGTATTCTGTTTGTTCTCGAATACGCCTGAATTAAACCGTGCATTTTGAGATTTTTATCAACCCACAGCGTATTAAGCGTTGTTGCGTCAAATCCTGTAAGGAACATGTTTACAACAATGAGCAAATCAAGTTCCTTGTTTTTCATTCGGAGTGAAACATCTTTATAGTAATTCTGGAACTTATCGGAAGATGTATCATAATTAGTGCTGAACATCTCGTTATAATCGCGGATAGCCGATTCAAGAAAATCTCTTGATGTCTGGTCAAGAGCAGAAGTATCATCAGGGTTTTCCTCATCAATAATACCGTCTGGGTCTTCCTCGTTTGCTCCGTAACTATAAATTGTTGCTATTTTAAGAGCTTTTGTCGGGTCAGCCTTCATCTGCTTTTTAAATTCTTCATAATAGAGTTTAGCCGCCTGAACGGATGAAACTGCAAAGATTGAGTTAAAACCGTTGATACGCTGTTTATTGCGGATTTCCTCTACCTGCTTTTTCCCTAACCAGCCACTTCCGAAATATTAATCAGCTTGTTGAAAGAAAAGGTTTCATATCCTCTGTATGTTTTTTGATTGAAATGTTCAAGGATATACTCCGTTACAAGCTCAATTCTTTTAGGAGCCATATAGGCTTTTTCGCGGTCAATATCCCAAACACTTTCATCAATAACATCATTATCCATATCCATAGTTTTGATATAATCAACACGGAACGGAAGTACATTTTTATCGTTAATAGCGTCAACAATAGTATACGTGTGTAATTGGTCGCCGAAGGTCTGCGCCGTTGTTAAGAATGTGCCTTTTCTTCTGCCTGCATTAACAGAAAATATCGGTGTTCCAGTGAATCCGAATATATGATATTTCTTGAAATTCTTAACAATAGCTTCGTGCATATCGCCGAATTGAGAACGGTGGCATTCATCAAAGATAATTACAATATGCTTTTCAAACGCTTCGTGACCTTTATTGCTGTTAACAAAATTAGATAGTTTCTGAATAGTGGTTATTATTATCTTGCAATTATCGTCTTCAAGCTGTTTTTTCAACACAGCAGTAGAACGGTTGCTGTTTGCAGCACCTTTTTCAAATCGGTCATATTCCTTCATTGTCTGATAGTCAAGGTCTTTTCTGTCAACAACAAACAAAACCTTATCAATCTCTGGCATTTGAGAAGCCAAGCGCGCAGTTTTAAAAGAGGTTAAGGTTTTACCCGAACCTGTTGTATGCCAGATATATCCTCCGCCGTCAATAGAACCGTATTTTTTATAGTTTGTTGTAACCTGAATTCTGTTAATTATTCTTTCGGTTGCAACAATCTGATAAGGTCGCATAACAAAGAGTAAATCCTCAGCGGTATAAACGCAGTATTTTGTCAGTATATTAAGAAGCGTATGCTTTGCAAGGAATGTTTTTGTAAAATCCATAAGGTCGGGTATAACCTTATTATTTGCGTCAGCCCAGAATGAAGTAAACTCAAAACTGTTGCTTGTTTTGTTTCGCTTCGATTTATCCCTTTTTTCGGTGTGATTGAATCGTGTTGAATTGGAATAATACTTTGTGTTAGTTCCGTTCGAAATAACAAATATCTGAACGTATTCAAAAAGTCCGCTTCCTGCCCAGAAGCTATCACGCTGATATCTTTCAATCTGATTGAAAGCCTCTTTAATAGCTACACCACGGCGTTTTAATTCAATATGAACCAAAGGCAAGCCATTAACAAGAACCGTAACATCATATCTTGTTTTGTGGTTTCCTTTGTTTTCTTCGTACTGATTAATAACCTGCAGGTAGTTATTATGAACATTGTTTTTATCAATAAGATATATATTTTTTGACTGACCGTTATCACGCTTTAGCACCTGAACGTGGTCTTCCTGAATAATCTTAGATTTATCCTGAATGCTCATATTAGGATTTGCAATCTGACATTCAAAGAAACGTTTCCATTCACTATCGGTAAATTGATAATTATTGAGCTTTTCAAGCTGTATTCTGAGGTTGTGAATCAATACATTTGAGCTTGTTAAATTATGTAAATACTCATAACCTTGCTGAGATAATAGCTTAATAAAGGCAGACTCAAGCTGAGCCTCGCTCTGATACGCTTCAGAACGGACACTCGATTTTTCATAAGAAGCAACAACAGTCGCTTCATTTGTTGACATTACAATGTTGTAATTACTCATTGTTTTCCCCTAATAGCTTTGTAGTAGTGTTTTCAATTAGTACTTCTAATTGTTCAATAGCCATTTTATTTAGGCGAATCGCTCTGTCAGCCCTTGAAAGCCCGAGTTTAATCAACTCAGCATTCATACTTTCAAGATTTGATAAAACAATTAACTGCTGATATGTTGCATAATCCCTGATGTTACCTGACAAATTCGGGTTCTCATCTCTCCACATTTTAGCCGTTTTACCAAATAATGCAACATTTAGTACATCTGCTTCGGTTGCATATGTGTACCCGGCAAATCGATTATCAATATTTTCAGCAAGAAGATTATCCTTAATAGCGTCAGTATGAATATGATAATTTATTTTGCTTAGTTCTCTGTTTAAGTTCCAACCAAGTGAAAGCCTGCTATTTTCATCCTCTTTAAGTCGTTGATAATCCTTAATTATGTAAAGTTTAAACTCAGCAGAAACCCAAGAAGCAAATTCAAAAGCAATATCCTTTTGAGCATAGGTTCCACCGTATCTGCCTGATTTTGAAACAATACCTATTGCATTTGTATTTTCAATCCACTTTTTCGGAGACATTGTAAAGGCATTTGCACCTGCTTGATTTCTAAACCCCTCGAATTCGATGGGTTTAAAATTCGGATTGTTAAGTGATTCCCATAAACCGAGAAACTCAATAACATCTTTGTTACGCATCCAATTTTGGATTGTTGCCGAAGGGTCATCACTTTTATAACGCGCAATATCGGTTAATGAAATATAATCATTTGAATCGCCTGTTGAAACAACAGATATTTCCGTATCTTTTACAACAATTTTATCCTTATATTGCTTTTGCATAAACAATACCTTTCTCACTTTAGATTTATATATTTATAATATTTATTTATTGTCCATTTCCATTTTGTATGGGCTTTTTCATCATTTTCAGTGCGTTTTAATTCCTCTTGTAGAATGTCCACTAACTTCTTCTGTTTATCATCAACGAAAATCTCATTATTTAAAAACACTTTAATATTATCTTTTGAAAAACAATTAAGAATTATTAATCCATCAACATCTTCTACATAGAAAGAATCATAGTTGAAAATATCTGTTCTTTTTGAAAGCAGATTTATTGTTGTGTTGCTATTATCTAAAATAACTCTAGGAAATACAGCAAGTGTATTCTCTACAAGATAACCCCTTACGAGCGCCTCGCCCCAAACAATATTTTCATTTACAAAATACTTACCAGCTGTTATACATCCTCTTAACAGAATCCTTGCTTGCAATATGCAAAATATTTGAAAAAAAGAAACAAAAGAAGACAAAAGTGCTAGTTTTTTAACATTATCAATCTCGTTGTCTGAAAGAGGCACCGAAATAATAAAATTATCGGAAAAAGCTCTGAAAGTTAAACTTTCTTTAAAGCTATTGTCAAAGCAGTAATTTGATGCCATTTCATACATATAGTGAACTTTAGCAAGTGATATTTGTGAATCTTCAGACTGAATAATATTCTTAACACCCAACAAATCGATGTATGCAATTAAATGCGGTGTTTCTCTCAAATAATAATCCATTATTTCTCCTTAAAGGAAAGTAATTTATCTCTGTAATACTCGTATTGTTTTTGCCTTGCTTTGATTTCAGCGGGAATACCCTCGCTGAAATCATTACAGAGCTTATCAAAACGGTCAAGAATAGACACAATGTGTTTCTGTTCTTCAAGTGAAGGAACAGGAATGACAAGTTGCTCAAGAGCTGTTCTCGGCAATCGTGGTATACTCGACTTTCTGACCTGCGACATAATATTTGATTGTTTAGACATTAAAACATAGTATAAAAACCTGTTGTTAAGTTCTTTAGGACAATCAAATGTATAACAATCATCAGCAGCCCAAAAATCAACATAACTATATCCGATTTCACCAGCTGCTCCCGCTGCAATAACAAAAGCAGTATTTGCATTTCGATTATAACTGTCATAACAACCCAATGGTGTTAAGCTATTCTGATAAACAGGATATTTTCCATTTTCGTTAAGTTGCTTTCTAACTACTCTTGTGCCTCTTATTATTGTTGCTATCTCTGAAAGTTTGAGCCACTTTAACGCTTTACTGCGCCTTCTCTCTCTACTTTAATAAGTTGTGAACACTCATCTTCGCCGAAAGAAAGGATTGCATCTCTATAGTATTCATACTGTTTTTGACGAGCTGTAAGCTCTGCTGTAAGCTCTGCTGTAAGCAGCGTGAAAGAGTCCAAAATATGGACTATTTCGCGCTGTATCAGTAGGTCTGGCAACGGAATCTTAAAGGCAGAATACACACCTATCCACAGCCTTTTATGTTCATCGGACGAAAATCCAATTTTTCCCATAATATGATAAACATACCGAAGTGAAGCAACTTTCTCTTTTGCAGTCAAAATCTTCATAGCAGATGATTTAACTTTAAAAGGAAAATCCACCCACTTAAATGAACCAGTAAAATCGTCAAATATTATTACGGGATTTTCTTTAGAAGCATTATATATTCCGTCAGTTTCATTGGTGTATCCAAGAATAAATGTTTGTCCTGCAGTAAGAACGGGTATATCATAACTATCATCATAATTTGTGCTATGAACTATATACTTTGTTGGTTGTTCATACTCAACAACTTCTCCTATTGAAACATGTTTTATTCCATTAGGACTACATTCTTTTATTAATTCATCAAGCTTTTTCATATTTAATCCTTCAATTTCAAACTTTTGTATAATGTTTGCTCGTAACCATTTTCAATTATCTTGTGATAAACACTGTCAAGTTCAGTTATTGTTTTGTATAAACCGTTATTATTTGCATTTTCTTTAGCTTTTTTTGAATTTCATCGCCTGTTATCTTCAATTCTGTAATGCCATTTTGTTTTTTATTGTATTCGTCAAAAGTATTTACGAACACTTTTTGTTGATATAATTTGAACAACAAAACTTTATATGCTCTTATAAAATTACCAACCGCTTCACCGGCATCGTTATCCCAAAGCACATTTATTTCAGTAGCGTATTTTTCGAGCATTTCACATTTTGATAATAATATATTTTGCTTTTCCGTATCTAACGGCTCATTAATAGCAAATATCATATCGCATAAATATGTCGTATTTGTAAGCCAACTGAATTGTAACGATAAACTAAAATGCAAATTTTTATCATCAACAATATGCTTTCTGTTGTTTTCAAATAGATTAAGTAAATCTTTTGCTATTAAGTATTTTTCTAAACGCCTATCAAATAAACTTTGTTTATTACTAATTCTTATCTGCTTGTTCGACTGAAACAAGGCAATTATGGCAATAGCAACAGATATAACAGATACCCAAAAACTTGGCTCGTGGAAAGCTTTAAGCATAATTATCCCTCAATTTCAGCAATGATTTTATCAATCTCTGTTCTTAAAGTTTCTTCTTTTGCAACGATTTCTTTAATGCGGGCGTTAAGCTCGGTAATATCAATCTTTTCCCTTGTATCCTCCTGCTCAACATAGGTGGAAACGGAGAGGTTGTATTCCTGCTCCCTGATTTCCTCATACGGAACAAGGCGGGCAAAATAATCCACATCCTCGCGGGTAAAAACCTCGGATACGATTTTGCTGATATTTTCTTCCGTCAGCTTGTTGGAATTCGTTACCTTAACGCACTCTTTGGAAGCGTCAATAAAGAGAGTTTTATTGTCTGTTTTTGACTTCTTCAGCACCATAATGCAGGTTGCAATAGAGGTGCCGAAAAACAGATTATCGGGAAGCTGAATAATGCAATCAATATAGTTGTTATCTATCAAATACTGTCTGATTTTCTTTTCAGCACCACCGCGATACATAATACCGGGAAAGCATACTATTGAAGCAACTCCGTTTGTTGCAAGCCAAGAGAGAGAATGCATAATAAAAGCATAGTCCGCTTTTGACTTCGGCGCTAAAACTCCCGCAGGTGAAAAACGAAGGTCATTTATTAATAACGGGTTTTCATCACCTTCCCATTTTAATGCGTATGGTGGATTTGAGACAATTACCTCAAAGGGTTCATCATCCCAATGCTGAGGCGAAATTAAAGTATCTTCATTTGCAATATTGAATTTATCATAATCAATATCGTGAAGAAACATATTAATTCGGCAAAGGTTATATGTTGTTATATTAATTTCCTGACCGAAAAAGCCCTGATGAACATTATCCTTACCGAGTATTTTTGCAGATTTCAAAAGCAATGAACCCGAACCGCAGGCAGGGTCATAAACCTTGTTAACTTCTTTCTTTCCGATAACAGCAATTCTTGTCAGAAGCTCTGAAACCTCCTGCGGAGTAAAAAACTCACCGCCCGATTTTCCTGCGTTGCTTGCATACATTCCCATTAAGTACTCATATGCATCTCCGAAAGCGTCAATAGTGTTATTTTTAAACTCTCCGAGATTCATATCTCCGATACCATTAAGTAATTTAACAAGCTTTTCATTTCTCTTAGCGACTGTTCCGCCGAGTTTATTTGAGTTAACATCAATATCATCAAACAATCCTGCAAAATCACTTTCACTCAAATGACCTTTTGCCGATTCTTCAATATGACGGAATACTCTTTCAAGCGTTTCGTTGAGGTTTTCATCATTAGGAGCTTTCTTGCGCACATTAACAAATAATTCCGACGGCAGAATAAAGAAACCCTTTGTGTTAACAAGGTCTTCTCTTGCGTCTTCTGCTTCTTCATCAGGCAACAAAGCATAATCAAAATCAACTGCACCTGAAGCTCTTTCACCGT
>CAMYWU010000021.1 GCA_947302895.1 uncultured Clostridia bacterium
AACGGCTATCAGCCAAGGCTGACAGCACCAAATTCAAGCATTGCTTATTATGCATCAAAACTCAACAGATACTTCCAGACAGGAACACCGATGCCAAACTGCGTTGCATACGCATACGGAAGAGTTTATGAAATGAACGGCGAGGCACCTCTTATAAACCACGGAAGCGCAGGCGACTGGTGGTATATAAACAAGTCAAACGGCTATTATGGCTACGGTCAGGAACCGAAGCTCGGCGCTGTTGCTTGCTGGAGCGGCCACGTTGCAGTTGTTGAAAAAATAAATAAGGACGGAAGCGTAACGATTTCCGAATCCCACTGGGGAGGAACATATTTCGATGTCAGAACATATGCAAATATGAGCTCCCACTACGGTCAGACCTTCTATGGTTACATATATACTTATAATGAAGGTTTAACCAAATCTCTTGAAAAGAGACTTGTTAATGCAAAAAGAGTAGAAAACACACAGTATAAGCAGGAAACAATCAGCACTCCCGAAAAAGAAAACGGGTTCAGCATTATCGCTCTTGATGCAAAAAACAAGACCGCTTCATCAAAAAGAGATTTAATTTTAAACAGAATATTTGGTTAAAAAAATAAGGGTCAGATTTTCTGACCCTTATCTTTATTTCGTTTTGCAGTACAGGGTTTTACTCCAGGGGGAGTAAACCTTTTTATTATTTCTTGTTTTATATGCCCTGACACGAACATAGTATTTCTTCTTTGATTTTGCGGTTGAAAGAGTTGTTTTTGTTCCTGTTACGTTAACCGATTTATAATTCGATGAAAAATTACTTGTTGTGCTCCACATAACCTGATAGCCCGTTGCACCCGAAACCTTTTTGTATTTAACGGTTATTTTCTTTTTGGCGTTTGATTTTGCCGATGAAATAACGGGTGCCTGCGGAGACGTATATGCGGTATAAACACCGCTTTGATTGCTGCTGAAAAGTATGCCCTCTTTAGAATTTTTATGAGCGCTTACCCTGAATTTATATGCGGTATTGGGCTTCAGTCCGCTTACAACAACATAGTTATTTGCTCCGCCGCTTATCTTCTTATAAAGACTGTATGAACCTGTCGAGCTGTTATACATATAAACATTATAATAGCTTGCGTTCTTTTGCTTTTTCCAGCTCAGCTTTAAGGAATCGGGCTTAACGCTTGAAACGCTGAGCGCTGACGGCGTTGCGGGAGCGGTTGCACTCTGAAGCGGTGTGCTGTATTCTCCGCTTAAAGTTGACGAGTTAACTGTTTTATATGCTTTAACTCTGATTCTGTAGTTGGAAGCGGCTGAAAGACCTGTTATTTCAAAGCTTGTTTTATCGGTTTTGCCAGCATCAAGCCAGCCGCTGCTTCTTTCAACCTGAACAAGATAGCCGCTTGCGCCGTTCACGCTGTCCCAGGAGGCTTTGAGAGAATATATTCCTCTTGTATCAAGCTTAAGACCTGTAACCTTTTCGGGAACAATTGAAAAGTTCTTTTGGATTGGGGTGTATTCTTCAAAATCATTTATGCCTGTAATTGTTACGGTTGCAGCGCCGATATTTGTGTTGTTTTTAAACGTAATATAATAATCTTCGCCCTTAACAAGTGTTTCACCGTTGAATTTTACGTCAATTTCAGGCTTTATTTCGTTTCCTGTATAGGTTTGGTTTGGAATACTTTCTATATCGAATTTCTTGTTGATAATGGAGTTTAATAAATCAGAATAAATAAAATTCGAATCAACATATCCTTCAATACCGCTCACCTTACCCTTTGAGCTGTATTGCCAGAGCTGGTATTTTCCTGCATATGCTGTTTTTGTGTTATAGTGCGCAAGCCAGATTGCATAGAGGTTTTCCAATTCATTTTTGTTAAGATTATCCTCAAAAAAGGATTTGCTTGCATAAATGCCTGCTTTATAGCCTGCATTTTCAATTGTCTGACAGAAGGCAAGCGCATTCTTTGTCATCTGGTTTTTATTAATGGTTTTATTCTTCCATGCGGAATCAAGTCTGCCCGAGGGAACGCCTGCAAATTCATAGTCGTAAAAAACAGGAAGAGTGAATCTATAGCCCTTTATGTACTGCAAAACAAATTTTGCTTCCTCTATTGCCTCGGCTTCGGTCAGCGCCTGGGAATAGAAATAAACTCCTGTTTCAAAGCCGTTTGCAATTGAAGAGGAAATATTGGTATCAAAGCTTTTATCCTTCAGAAGCGTTCCCTTTGAACCGTAGCCCCTGCAGCCAACTCTTACTATAATAGTGCTTGTTTTGGTTGATTTAAGGCTTTTGAAATCAATAGTATCGTTATGCTGCGAAATATCAATTCCGTTCAGAATAACGCTGTTATCAAAACGGCTGTTTTGAGTGTATGCTGTATTTGTGTATATGCTGGTTGTTTGTGCGGCACTTGCCGAATAGGGCATAATAATGCAAAGCGCAAGTGCCAGAACAAGCGCTGTAAGCCCGTTAATTCTTTTGTGCTTTTGTGTACCAATAGTTTGTGTCAACATATTTTGAAGAAACTCCTTCGCATTTTCCTTTATCTGAAAACTGCCAGAAATCATATTCAACCGAATACGAAACCTCGCCGTTATAATCGGCAACCCAAATCATAACGTCCTCATCAAGCTTTTTCGTGTTTAAATGGTTTTTCAGAACATAGCTTGATGCATAAACTCCGGGAGTGTATCCCGCAGCCTGAACCTTATTGCAAAAGGCGTTTATCAGGGCTGTTTTTTCTTTCTTTGAAAGATTTGCATCGTCCAGCCTGCCTACATATCTTCCGTTTTTCGTCGGGTATTCAAAATCAATAACAACGGGAAGGGATATATCGCAGCCCTTGATTTCATCAAGAATAAACTGCGCCTCCTCCTCAGCTTCAGCCTCGGTTATTGCCTGGGAATAGAAGTAAACGCCAATCGGAACAGAGTTTTTATTTGCGTTTTTAAGGTTGTATTTCGCTTTTGAATCAAGGCAGATTGTTCCGTTATCATATGTACGGTATCCAACCCTTATGAATGCAAAGTCAACCTCGCCCTTAACTGTTTTCCAGTTAATTTTTCCGTTATGGTAGGAAACGTCAATTCCATATGCAATATCTTTATTCAGATTTATAATATTGCTCTCGCTTTTACTCGGAGAAGCATTGTTTATAATAAGCGCAAAAACGGATAAAACGCAAAGAAAAGCTATGAGAATTACCGCAATTTTTATGCTTTTTTTGCTCTTCGTTTTCGGCTTCTTTTTTGTTTTAGTAGCCATATCTGGTATTTTAATATATAATTTTGCAAAGTTCAATACATTTTATTCAAAGTTTACAAATATGGTATTTTTTTCAAAGCGATTGTTATTTATAAAAATTTATGCTATAATTCAATTATTAAAATTTAGGAGAAGAGCATATGAAAAGAGTTTTATGCTTTATAATATCATTGGTATTGATTTTAAGCGTTTGTTTAACTGCAAATGCTGATGAGGGCGTTTTAAATATCAGCGAAAGCAACATATCCCACGAGGTTTCAGATACGCTTTACGGTGCGTTTATTGAGGATATTTCCTATGCGTGCGATGGCGGACTGGTTTCAAATCTTGTTAATAACGGCTCGTTTGAATATACGGGCAACCCCGAGGCTTCCTGGAGCTTCAATTCCGTTGAGAGCGTTCTTTCAAATCAGGGGGCTATGAATAAGAATAATTCCTCATTTGAGATGCTTAAAATCGACGGCAGGGGATATATAGAAAATATCGGCTTTCCCGAAATATATGATTATAAAACTTATGATTATAATGAAAAAGAAGCCTTCAAGGGCGATATGGGCTTTAAAGAGGGCGAAAAATATGAGTTTTCAATCTGGCTTAAAAACATTGATTTTGAAGGCTCAATAGGTATTTATCTTAATTCAAAAAGCAACCAGAACAATGTTGTTACTCTTTCAACAAAGGGTATCAGTAATAATGAGTGGCAGAGGTTTTCAACAGTTTTGAAATCAGAAGCTGATGAGGATGGCTCGCGTGTTGTTAGCTTCAAAGGCAAGGGCAGCATTGCAATTGATTATATTTCCCTCATACCGCAAAGCAGCTATGGCTATTCAAACGATGAATGGAAGTATACAAGTCTCAGAAGCGATTTGGTTGAGGCGCTCAAAAACCTGAAGCCTTCCTTTATTCGTTTTCCTGGGGGATGCCTTGCCGAGGGAACGGATATAAATGATTTATATAATTGGAAAAATACCGTTGGTGCGCTTGAAGAAAGGCGCCAGACTCCTAACCTCTGGGGACATCCCGAGGGCGGAAAGAATTATAATAACACAAATGCAATGGGCTACCATGAGTATTTTCAGCTCTGCGAGGATTTGGGAGCTCAAGCTGTTCCCGTTGTTAACGCAGGTATGGTATGCCAGGGCAGATGCGCATTTGACGACCACGCTATTGCACTTAAAAAGGCTCAGATGAGCGATGAGGAGTGGAAGAGCTATCTTATCAATGAGCGTGGATATAACGAAAATGATGAGGAGGGAATGAAGGGCTATTCCGACTGGCTCGATTCCTTTGAAATCAAATCTGAAGATGATTATGAAAAATGGCTCGATACCGTTGCCTTAAGACCGGGAACAGCCGCTTTTACAAACTATCTCAATGATGTTCTTGATTTAATAGAATATGCAAATGCCGAGGCTTCTTCAAGCTATTGGGGCTCTCTCAGAGCTAAAAACGGCCACGAGGCTCCCTTTAATATCAAATATCTTGCAGTCGGCAACGAAAACTGGGGCGAAACCTATTTCAGAAACTTTGATGAAATATATAAAGCCGTTAAGGCTAAGTATCCTGATATAACAATTATATCCTCTGTTGGCGCTGCAAGCGAGGGCAGTATGTTTGATTATGCCTGGGATACAATTAATAAAAACTATTCCGATACAATTGCTGATGAGCACTACTATACGGGCGATAACTATCTGTTTGAGCATAACGACAGATATGATTCCTATGACCGAGAGGGCGCAGGAGTTCTTCTCGGAGAATACAGCACAAAGAGCGCAGGCTT
The DNA here is from genome assembly GCA_947302895.1 of uncultured Clostridia bacterium. GTDB lineage: Bacteria > Bacillota > Clostridia > Oscillospirales > Acutalibacteraceae > Eubacterium_R. The sequence continues at coordinate 5,037 of CAMYWU010000021.1, forward strand.
CGGAACAATGGAAACAAAAACAAATCTCTGGTCGGCAGTTGAAACTGCAAGCTATTTAACAGGGCTTGAGCGAAACAGCGATATTGTTAAAATGGTTTCATATGCTCCAACCTTTGCAAAGGTTAATGCAAACGGCTGGGATATTAATATGATTTGGTTTGATTCCCAATCAACGGCGCTGACTCCCGATTATTATGCGCATATGCTTTTTGCAAATAATATCGGAAACAAATATGTAAAAACAGATTCTATATCCGAAAGTATATATCAGAGCGTAACTCTTGATGAGGATAAACAGGTTTTATATATCAAGCTTGTTAATGCGGGAGGCTCGGAAAAGATAAGCATTAATCTTGATGGCTTTGATAAAATCAATTATGCTTCAAATCAGTATTTAACCGCTTCCTTCAAATCCGCTTCAAACGAGATTGGCAAACAGCGTGTTGCGCCGAAGGAAGATGAGCTGAAATTCAGCTCAGGTTCGCTTGAGGTCAGCCTTAAGGAAAACAGCGTTAACGTTATCCGTGTTGCATACGGCAAAAATAACGGCGATTCGCTGTATAAGATTCCCGACACGGTATCTCTTAAAACAAAGGCATATGTTCCGACAAGAATTATTGCAGCAGTTCTGATAATTGCAACCTGCTTTATTCTCGGCTCGTTCGTAGGCTTTATCGTATACAATAAATTCTTTATGAAGAAAAATGACAAGGGTGAAAATGATGAAAAATAAAAAAGTTGTTATTATAGTATCGAGTGTTGTTTTAATAGCGGCTATTATTGGCGTTATTGCATTCGCTATGCATTCAAAAAAGGCGGAGCCCGAAGTTGATGAAACAACTACTGTTACAACTACAGCAAGCGTTACCCAGGAAGAGCAGACAACCGCTCCTCTTTCAGGAAGTATTATCAACACAACTGAGTCAACAACCCAGTCAACCACAGCTGATGAAACAGCGTTTATAAAAGACGGCGTTTGGTATCTTGCGGATATTGAAAACGAGGAATGCTTAGCCATTGCCTTCGGTAAGGACGGCGATGCCGATGTTGCATTTTTCAATGCCGAAAATATTGAAGGCTTTGATGCCCAGTACTACAAGGGTGATGCAAGCTATGATGTAAGAACGAATAAAATTATTTTTTCAAAGCTTCCGAAGGTAACGGGTATGGCAAATCTTGAGCTTGAAATATCGGGCAAAACAATAAAGTATAAAGGTAAGGAGCTTAAGCACTTTAAAGAGATTTCTCTTGATAATGCGCTTAAATGTTTTGAATGATTAATCAGTTTTCACGCCTTGAGCTTATGCTCGGCAGCGACGGTGTTAAAAAACTGAATAATGCAAGAGTTGCAGTTTTCGGCATTGGTGGAGTTGGCGGATATACGGTTGAGGCGCTTGCCCGTTCGGGTGTTGGAGAGCTTGATATTATTGATAATGATGATATAAGCAAAACCAATATCAACCGCCAGATTATTGCGCTTCATTCAACCGTTGGGCAAAGCAAGGTTGATGTTGAAGAAAAGCGCATTCTTGATATCAATCCCGATTGCAAGGTTAATAAGCATAAAATCTTTTTCAGCGAGGAAAATGCAGAGCTTCTTGATTTTGATTCCTTTGATTATGTTGTTGATGCGATAGACAGCGTTAAATCAAAGCTCCTGCTTGCAAAAATCTGCTATGAAAAGAATATACCGCTTATATCCTCGATGGGAACGGGCAACAAGCTCGATGCGACTATGCTTGAAATATCGGATATATCAAAAACGAGCTACGACCCCCTTGCAAGAGTTATGCGAAGGGAACTGAAAAAGCTCGGCATAAAGCATTTAACGGTTGTTTATTCAAAGGAACAGCCCATTCAGCCCGATGAAGAAAAAATAAAAGAGCTTGTTGAAGAGGAGGGCGTTTCAAAAAGAAGCATTCCCTCATCAAACGCCTTTGTTCCGCCGTCGGCAGGGCTCTTAATTGCATCAAAAGTTATAACTGATTTATTAAGTGTATAGCTACAAACAAGAATTGGGCGTTCCCTTAACAGCACACGGGGACGTTCCTCCGAAGGCGGTGCGTCCCCATGGCGCACGAATAGACGTTGCCTCTTTACTTCAGTATAAAAACGAGGATGAATTATGCCAAGAGAATTAACTGAAAGTCAGCTTATAGAACGCTCAATAATCAAAACATATCGAAAAGAAATATGGAATCCCTTTATTGAGGGCGTTAAAAATTATGAGCTTGTAAATAACGGCGATAAAATTGCAGTTTGCATTTCGGGCGGCAAGGATTCAATGCTTATGGCAAAGCTCCTTCAGCAGCTGAAAAGAGTCAGCGAAACTGAGTTTGAGCTTGTTTTTCTTGTTATGGACCCGGGGTATAATGAGGTAAACCGCAGGAGAATTGAAGAAAATGCTGCACGCCTTGAAATTCCGATAACAGTTTTTGAGAGCAGTATTTTTGATATAACAAACAGCGTTGGCGGCTCGCCCTGCTATCTCTGCGCAAGAATGCGAAGGGGGCATTTATACGCCAAGGCAAAGGAGCTTGGCTGCAATAAAATTGCTCTGGGACATCATTTTTCAGATGTTATTGAAACAACGCTTCTCGGTATGTTTTACGGTTCACAGCTTCAGGCGATGCTTCCGAAGCTCCATTCAACCAATTTTGAGGGTATGGAGCTTATAAGACCTATGTATTGCATAAATGAAGAGGCGATAATCCGCTGGGCAAAGTATAATAAGCTTGAATTTATCCAGTGTGCCTGCCGATTTGTTGATGAGTATTCAAACAGTGAGGACGGCATAGGCGCTTCAAAACGCCGGGAGATTAAAATGCTCATTAAGGAGCTCAAAAAAACAAATCCGAATATTGAGCACAGCATTTTTAAGAGTATTCACGGCGTTTGCCTTGATACCTTCCCTGCATATAAACAAAAGGGCGAATATCATTCGTTTTTAGATGAGTATTAATTATTATCCAAAGGAGCAAAGAATATGGAAAAGCAAATTATTAATGTTAGAATAACAACCCAGGGCGAAAAGTGCGAAATGACAAGCGAGGAAATCAAAAAGTGGTATGAGGAAAAAATCGCAGGTCTTTTCAATTCCGAATACGGAACGCCGAAAATTGAAGTTGACGTTCAGAGAATAACAGAATAAAGACGGCTCATTGAGCCGTCTTTTATTTTGCGTTTACTATTGCTTCAACCTTATCCTTGTTCATATAAAGGGTGCATCCGCCGATGTGGTCATCCTTGAGCAAGCCCTCTGTCTGAAGCGCCATAAAGAGGGGTGATTTGAGCGCTTCTCTGAGCGAGGTATCCTTAACATTGATATCGGAATATGGCGAAAACGGACAGGGCTCAGCTCCGCCGTGGGAGTTGATATGGAAAAATCCCCTTCCAGCCGCAACACAGCCGCCCGAGCTCTTTTCATCACCCGGAAAGGCAATGAAAACCATTCCTCGTTTTTTGCGCCTTAATCTCTTAATAGCCTTTTGCATAAATGCCTGCTCCTTTTCGGTTGGAGCAAGGTGGGTGCTCTCCTCGGTTACAGGAACAAATTCAACAAATATAACCGCCTTACAGCCGAGTGAATAAAGATTATCAAGAAATTCATCGGAATAAACCTCGCCTATATTCTCGGTTGTAACGGTAACGGAAGCGCCGAAAACCATTTCACGCTCCTTTATGTTCTGCATTGCCTGAGTAACCTTGCTGTAAACCCCTTCGCCTCGGCGCTCATCAGTAAGCTTTTCATCGCCCTCAATGCTGATTATTGGAATAAGGTTTCTGTTTTCATCAAGAACATCGAGATATTTTTCGTGGAGATATGTTCCGTTTGTGAAAATCGGGAAAAGAATATTCTTGTGATGAGCTGCCTGCTTGATAACGTCATATCTCATAAGCGGCTCGCCGCCTGCAAGGAGAATGAAGCTGATTCCAAGCTCGTCTGCTTCGGAAAAAATCTTATCCCATTCCTCGCCGCTGAGCTGGTCAACGGGTGCGCTGTCGCAGCAGGCGTTGTTGCTTCTTGAATAACAGCCTGCGCAGTGAAGGTTGCAGCTTGAAGTTATGCTTGCGATTAAGAACGGGGGAATGTGTTCGCCCTTTCTTTCAGCAGCATAGCGCTTTTTTGAAGCTTTGCGTGAAGCTCTTGCAAACTGCTTCATAAATGCGCTTTCTTTTTCGTTCTTTGATGTTGCACGAAGGGAATCGCCAACAACTCTGATAACGCCCCTCGTCATATATCTCTGAATATTAAATGCCATAAAACACCTCGTTTATTTTGTTCTATAATAGCAACGCATTGATTATTTTTCAAGAGTATTTCATATATTTTAACACTGTTTAAATTTTGTTAGTGCTAAAAGTTCATAAGTGTGTTATAATGATATCACACTTTGTAAGGAGTAATATTATGAAAAAGGAAAAGGGAAAAATGAGCGTGTTTTACATAATAATTCTTGCGCTTGCAGCGCTTATCGGCTTTGCCGTGCTTGAGCTTGGCAAAAACACTCTTTTGGGGTGGGGGATTCTGCTTGCGGCGCTTATCGGCTTTATTGTTCTGGAAGCCTTTGTAACAAAGAAAAACGGCTTTTTTATTCATCTTCTGCTTGTTGTTGCATTTATCGGCGTTATTGCAGGAGCGTATTTTGCTTCAATTCCGCCTTATAAATGCACGCCTGCAGTTGATAACAGGAATCCCGAGGTTACGGGTGTTGTTTCGGTTAATGAAGGCTATTTAACGGGCGTTTTTAATAAGGATAAAAGCGTTGAGGTTTATGCAGGCATACCCTATGCTGCGCCTCCCGTCGGCGAGCTCAGATGGAAGGAGCCCCAGCCCGCAGAAAAGTGGGAGGGAGTTAAGGCTTGCGATACCTTTGCGCCGATGAGTATGCAAAAGCGTGATGGCGAAATAATGAATTCGCTGACCAAGCTCTTTGGCTATCATTATTTCAATATCAGCCTTAAGGATAACTACCGTGAGGCAGTAAGCGAGGATTCGCTCTATCTCAATATATGGAAGCCCGCAGGCGAGGTTAAGGAGGCGCCCGTTCTGTTCTTTATTCACGGCGGTTCGCTCACAGGCGGTCAGTCCTCCTTCAGCGAATACAGGGGCGAGGATTTGGCAAAGAAGGGAATTATCGTTGTTAATTTTGCTTACAGACTCAATGTTTTCGGTTATATGGCAAATAAAGAGCTTGCCGCTGAAAGCGAAAACAAAACAACGGGTAACTACGGACTTCTTGACCAGATTGCTGCGCTTAAATGGGTTAATGAAAACATCGCCTCCTTTGGCGGCGACGCTTCAAAAATAACTATTGCAGGTGAGTCGGCAGGAGCTTCAAGCGTTGGAGCGCTCTGTGTTTCTCCGCTTGCAAAGGGGCTTTTCAGATATGCGATTGCCGAGAGCAGCGGCATAACTCCGAAAACTCCGTACCACACTTTCAGAAGCTTTTCCGATGCGCTTTCCGAGGGCGATAAAACAATGAATGATTTCGGCGCAAAGAGTATTGATGATTTGCGCAAGCTCTCCGCAAAGGAGCTTCTTAAAACAACGGCAAACAACAGCGCAATGACTGTTGACGGCTATGCCATAGCTGAGCAGCCATATCTCACCTATGAAAAGGGCGAAAATAACGAACAGGCTTTAATGAACGGCTATAACGCCCACGAGGCTGATGTTTTCAACCTCTTTACCGAGGTTAACGAGCCTGAGTATAAAGAGGCGCTGAACACCCTTTTTGGCAAATATGCCGATGAAGCGCTTGAAGCATACCCCGCAGACAGCAACCCCCTTGAGTACAAAATTGCAATTGAAAAGGGCGGAAGCGCAAAGGGCGCATATAATCACGTTTTGAGCGGAACATGGTTTGCATACAGCCATAAAAAGTGGAGCGATTATATGGCGGCGCAGGGTAAGAACGTTTATTTCTATTATTTCAGCAAGAATAACGGCGCCCTGCGAGCTTACCACGCAGGCGAGCTGCCATATGCATATGGCAACCTCTGGCGACATAAAAGGAATTATACCGAGGAGGATTATAAGCTCTCAGAGCAAATGCAGAGATATTGGGTGAACTTCGTTAAAACGGGCAATCCCAACGGCGATAACCTTCCATCCTGGGAAAAATACACCGCCGACCAAACCAAACTCCTGCAATTTGATACAGAAGTTAAAATGATGGACGACCCGTACAGCAAACTCTATCCGATAATTGATAAAGATCAAGATGAGTGATTAGCGGCAAGTTGCAAGTGACAAGTAACCTCCCGAACAGATTTCTGTTCGGGGGTTTATTTTTGCTGTTCACAATTGTTAGCTATCTCAAAGAGAACACTAATTGTGCTAATAATAAATTGGTTGATATTTGTTTATCTATGTGATAAAATAAGAAGTGCCAAATAATATTCCAAAATTAAATACCCAAACTATAAGTGTGTGTTTTTATTCCTTGATAAAAATGCATGCTCATTTCAGCACACTTATTGGGTGTTTTGGAATATTGTTTGGCGACAGTTAGAGCTATGCGTTTTTTGTGCGTAGCTTCGGCT
>CAMYWU010000022.1 GCA_947302895.1 uncultured Clostridia bacterium
TGATGCCCAGAAGCTTTATGCATTCAACGGATGGTCCCCCGAAGTTATAGCTGCAACGGGCGATGCAACCTATACGGTAACTTATTTGCAGATAACTCCCGTTGCCAAGGTTGATGATACGCTCTTCGGCTCTTTTGAAGAGGCGGTTAAAGCTGAAAACTGGGTTGCAGGCAGCACGCTTACACTTCTTGCTGATATTGAGATAACTCAAGGTGTCAATGTTCCCGAAGGCGCATTTGCAGACCCTCGAATCATTGATTTAAACGGCTTTGGAATCCGTGCAGCAGGCAGCAGGGATTATAACATTTTCACTGTTTCTTCAAATGCAAAATTCATAATGAACGATTCGGGCAGCACCGTTCACAGATACACGGTTAATGAAAACGGTCTTGCCATTGTTGATGACAGTATCGGCGGAATTGAGGGCGAGGATTACCAGACCTTCACCGGCGGATATTTAACAGGCGTTTACGGCGTTTCACACGCTCCGAGCACAATCAGCAACTCGGGAATATTCACAATGAACGGTGGAACAATTATCGGTAACTACACCGAAAGAAGCGGTGCAGGTATCGGCTGTTCCTCCTCAACAAGAATCAACGGCGGACAGATTATTTATAATGTTGCAAACAACTGGGGCGGCGGCGTTTATGCTTCAACAAACTATTTTGAAGTGAACTTGGCAGGCGGACTTATCGCTCATAATAAATGCGGCAATAACGGCGGCGGTATGCATATTTCTGCAGGCTCGCAATTGCACCTTTCGGGTAATCCCGTTGTCCGCGATAACTATAAGAATGATTCGCTGAATAATGTTAATCTTGCTAACGATGCTTTAATCATTGTTGATGAGTCCCTTGGAAATGAAGCTTCAATCGGTATTAAAAAGTCGAGCAACACAGGCGTGTTTACTAACAGCCAGAACACCGCATATAACGATGCTTCAAAATTCGTAAGTGATAACAGCAGCTATGTTGTTGCAAAGGATGTTTCAACCAATCAGCTCAAGCTCCACGCTCCGTACACTGTTACATGGCAGAACTACGACGGCACAGTTCTTGAAACTGATTCAAATCTTACAGAAGGCGATATTCCGACTTATGACGGTGCAACGCCCGTAAGACCCGATGACTCTGAATTTTCCTATGAGTTTGAAGGCTGGACCCCTGCTGTAACTGCGGCAACGGGCGATACAACCTACACCGCAGCATTTACCGCAACACCTCGCCCCGTTGCTGAGGTAGACGGCGTTCAGTATACCTCTTTTGATGATGCTGCCGAAGCTTCAGGCGGAACAAAGAATATCATTCTGCTCAGGGATATGTCTGAATACAGTATGAACGACCTTACTTCAAATATCGGTCTTCTTCGTGTTAAGGCAAACGGCAACGATGAAAATGTTGTTGATTATCAGAGAAGCGAAAACGTAAACAATATCAGCTTCTACTACAGAGACAATTCAAATGTTTATATTAACGGTGAAGGAAGCGATGACGACTCAATTAATATAGCAGCAGGCGTAGCGGCGTCGTTTGTTGTTGTGGGCGGCGCTTCGGTTTCCATTGTTCTCGGAGCAGGTTCTTCTGGTTCTGTCAGCGGCGGCGGAAGCGTAAGCGTTGACGTTTCGGATTCCGATTCCGAATGCCTTGAAGAGCAGGAAAACGAGGACGGAAGCAAGGAATATAAGAACCATAAGTTCCACTGGGTAAATATCGACACAGGTATTTCAATTCTCGATGCAGGCGCAGAGGTTCTTCCCGATTGTGTTAATGATATCTGGGCAACGTATAACCAGAACGTTGCAACAATCGTTAAAATTCTTCCCCCTGTTTTAACAATAGTTGGCTACACCGATGTAAAGCTTTCATTCCCATATCCCGAAGGATGGTTTTTCCCGCCGATTCCTTATCTTCCCGAATCAATGAACCCCGGCAGCCATTTCGTTGCATTCTTTGAGGGTGCAGGCGCCACTACCTACGGAACTCTGTTTACAGGAAAAACCATAACTGAGGATTTGGATATAACGGGAGTCTGGGTTCCGTATGAGGCGGCTGTTGAAAAGCCCAACGGCGACCATATTGATTACTATCTCAGCTTTGCAGATGCGGCGGACGAACGTGGCAGCAATGACAATATAGTCAGAATTCTGAGCGCTCCGCTGTTTAACTACACACTCAAGAAAATTGAGGATGACCCTGCGGTTTATGAAGTTTTAAAGGTTAAACGAGGCTTCTATATGGGAACCTGCGTTGAAGCACCGTCAAATCTTCCCGAGGGCTATGCAATGCGAACGTGGACCTATGAGGATGAAGATGGTGAAACCGTAACATGCTACACTATCGACGGCCACGGAACGGAGGACGCTTTCAACTTATCGCTTGATGACTGCATTCATATGAACTTATATCTTCATATCAGCGATGCCGACAGTGCAAGCGTTACAATAACCCATAACGACCCCGATAAGCAGGCTCCGACCTCTGTAACAGAAACTTATTCGGGCAGTGAGCTCAAAGCACTCAAGGATGATGAAGACGGAAGATATGTTTTCAAGATTCTTGCTGCACCTGCTCAGATGAGGGATGAGATAACAGTTGAGGTTAATGACGGAGAAGACAGCCGAACCTTCAAAACCTCGGTAAAGGATTATTGCGAGGCTGTTATTGAAAGATATGAGGATTCCTCGGATACCAAGGAAGAACAGCTTGTTGAGCTTGCAAAATCAATGCTTGATTACGGCAAGGCTTGCAGCGCAGAGTTTAACTATAATACCTCTGCTTTTGATTCTCAGGATTATATAAACACATCCTCAGTTTCGATAAACGGCTTTATACAGGCAACAGGAAAAAGCGGAATTTTCAAGAGCTATTCCTATATTTCAAAATCAATCCCCGTGCTTCGTGTTTATATCAATAAAACAGAGGCGCAGTGTGTTGCCGACGGACTTGTTGCAACCGTAACGGATGCAAACGGCAATGTCAGAGAAATTGCACCAACGGTTGTTGAGGGCACTGATAAGGTTTGCTTTGATATAACGGGTATTCTTGCAGAAAACCTTGATGTAAACAATGTTATTGAATATGACGGCGCAACGCTAACCATAAATGCAAATCAGTATGCAAAGGCTAAAGGCGGAAACTTCGGAAGAAGCCTGTATAACTATGGCGTTGCAGCACGAAATTATTTTAAGGACTAATAAAGGAGGGCTTGGAATATGAAAAAGAAATTTGAATACAATGAGCCTGAATTTATGGTTGTTATATCAGGCAATGAAGATGTTATCAGAACCTCGGGCGAAATCCCTGAGGGCAGCCTTGGAAGAGTTACCGATGATTGGGAAAATCCCGAGGTTTCAATTGAGATTTAAACTGAAACACTTTAATTATGAATGTATTTGATTTTGATAACACAATTTATGACGGCGAGAGCACACTTGATTTGTTTTTCTTCTATATCGTGCGAAAGCCCTGGCTGATAAAGCATTTATCAACGATTCTGAGAGCGTTTGCACGATATAAGAAGGGCGATGTTTCACTAAATGAGGTGATAGAACGCTATGTTCCTCTTGTTGAAAAGGACGCCCTTCGTGTGTTCGATTTTGAAAACGACCCTAAAGAGTTCTGGGATAAGCACGAAAAGAAAATCAAACCGCTCTATCAGGAGCTGCGCTCGGATGATGATTTAATCATAACCGCATCACCCGATTTCAATATTGAGGAAATATGCCGCCGTCTTGGCATAAGGCATCATCTTACTTCACGCATTGATAAGAAAACGGGAAAAATCCTTTTTGTTAACATTCGTGAAAACAAAATAAAGGCATATGAGGAAGCGTACGGAGATATTCCGATTGAGAATTTCTATACCGACTCGCCAAAGAATGATGCAGTGCTTATTGAAAAAGCAAAACACGCATTTGTTGTTGAAAAGAATACAGTAACTCTAATAAAATGAGCAAGGCTTCTGCCTTGCTCGTTTGTTTTTTTATATTATTGCTAATCAAGCAAATCAACCATTCTTCCTTTTTCATCCTCTTTTATGTTCAGGATTTCATATTTATCCTGGAACAGGGAATGAATATGGCGCTTTGCCTTTGCTGCGTTTTCAGGAGATTTTGCTTTGCTTGAATTAATTGCACGATTATACTTAATCAACGAGTCTGCAACAATATCGCAGTAATCAATCAAACGCTCCTGGGTATAGAAGATATCTGTAAACAGGGTTGTTGAGGTAAGTCGTCCGTCCTCGCCGTGCATACGCTTATAATGACGGGCTTTTATGATTTCGCTTATCTGCATAACCTCTTCACGGTAAATCTGAATTGTTTCGGATAAGCGAACATCCTTTGTCTGATAACCCATAATTGTGAGCTCTAAGATTTCTGCAATTGAATCGCCCAGAACCTTAATCTCGGTTTGGTCCGTATCCCTGATCATATCCGAGCTTCCCATTTCAGCAAGCTTTGCCCTGTAATTCATAATGTGCTCAGAGATTATGCCAATCTCGCCGAAAGCGGTGTTTGCATTCGTCAGAAGCAATATGTATGCGGCTTCCTTTGTGTCGGAAGTGCTTGCGGAAAGCTTTGTAATATAGTTATCAATCTGGTCCCTGTATTGCTTTGCTCGCTCTAAAAGTCTCAGCGTTTCCTTGGAGTTTTCCGGATTGTAGGATAAAAGCGATCTCATTGCCTCTTCAACAGTATCTCCCAAAGCGCTTATAGCATTGTTAGTCTGGTCAAGTGCAATCGGGGGATTGCTAAGAAGATTTTCATCAAGCATAGTGAGCTTGTTTTCCTGTGCTAAGCGTTCTTCCTCGCTTAAAGGAATTGTTTTTTGAGCAAGGAAAACAATGAACTTTCCAAACGGTATCCATAAAAGTGCACCGAAAAGGTTGATTGCCGAATGGAAGAGGGGAATGCCGATTCCTCCAACGGATTTTTCAAGGAACGGGAAATGGAATATGGCGTTTATAGTATAGAATAATATCATAAACGGAAGAACCTTAAGCAATGCATAATAGAGGTTCATCAATGCGGTTCTCTTTCCGTTGTTGGAGGTTCCGAGTGATGAAATCATTGCTGTAACGCAGGTGCCGACCTGCGCTCCGCAGATAAGGGGGATTGATGCGCCGAAGCTCAGTCCCATTGAGAGCGCAAATGCCTGAACAATACCAACAGTTGCATCGGAGCTTTGAATGAGCATCGTAATGCCGCAGGCAACAAGGAAGCCGATAATCGGATTGGAGAAGCTTACAAGTGCGGATTTCAGCGCAGGAAGCTCTTTCAGCGGAGCAACGCCCTGGCTCATAAGGTTCATACCAATCATCATAACCGAAAAGCCAACCAGCGAATATGCGATATTAATAGTTTTCGGTTTCTTAGCAAATAAAGTAATTGCAACGCCAATCAGCGCAAGAAACGGCGCAAATGTGCTTGGCTTGATAATCGTCATAAGAATTGATTCGCCGTCAAGTGCGTTTAAGGAGAGCAGCCACGCCGTTGCAGTTGAGCCCAGACCGCCGCCAATCAGCAAGCCTATTGATTGCTGAAGCAGGATGATTCCCGAGTTAACAAGACCAACCGTAAGAACTGAAACTGCCGACGAGGATTGAACAACTGCGGTTAGAGCTGTTCCGAATAAAAACGCTGTAAGTCTGTTTTTTGTTACAACTCCAAGCAGTTTGTCAAGCATACCGCCTGTCAGCGTGGAAAGCGATTTGCTCATAACGTTCATTCCAAACATAAACAGCGCCAGACCGCCGCACATTGAAACAATAACCTTTAGAATTTCTATTGCACTCATTTTAAACCTCCGTTTTAAATGATTTTGTAAAATACTGATTTATTATACCATTATACAGAAAAGGTTTCAAGGAGTCTGAGAGCAATATTCCATATTCTTTCTATTATTTAAATACTTTTATTTAATAAAAGATATATACATTCTTATAAAAGTATTTATTATAATGACCACCTTATTTTTTATTTTTTGATTTCATCAAAAAGTGAAATTATATTCGCCTTGAAAAAGCTTTGCGTAGCAAAATATCACTGCGATAGCAATCTCACTGCGCAGCAATATAACTCGCCGTAGGCGAATACAGTTGCACCAAGAATAAACAGCACGGATTGTACCATCCGTGCTGTTTATTCTTGGCAAAGGTATAATAGTTTGATACAAAATAGGGGTTGTCATATATCTTAAAATTTTATAAATGTGTTTAAATATTGAAAAAATCGCTGTAAAATGATATAATGGAAAAAACTTGAAAAATGAGGTTGAATTATGAAAAACAACATTAAAAGAATGATTTCAGTGGTTATGTGCATATTTATTGTGCTTGTTTCATTGCCGATTACGGCTTTTGCCAAAGAGAGCAAATCGGGCGCTGAATCCGCTGCGATTAATTGGGACGCTATTGCTTCTTCTGATTTCACAAAGATTTCCAATGCTGTTACGAACGGAAGTCTTGGCGAGGTACCGACATATAATAATCTCGGAAATGCAATGACTTGGTCAACAGAGGTCTGGACTGAAAACGGAGATGCTCAGAAGTCCGAAGACGGCGCTATTTACATCCCCGACGGATATATGTATCTTTCGGGATATTCGGGCGGTTCTGTTCCGATTACCGGCTGTTCTAAGTGGAAGATTGATTTCGGCTTTAGATTCAAAACAACCAACAGCGGCGACGATAGGTACTATAACAGCGATGATTATTGCTTTATGAAAACCTATGTGTATACGGATAATTTAACCAATCCGAATAGTGCGGGTACAAAAAACAATGCGAATTGCCATTTCGCTCAGAATGCAAACGGCGTTTGCTATTCCTGGGAGGATGATGGTCATAATGGCGGCACTAAATCTCAGGCAACATCAATAACAACGGGTAACGGCAGCCTGTCAGCGGGTGAAAACTATCATTATATTGCAGAATATACGGGCGCATATTTCAGTGCATATATCACTGATGAGAGCGGAAATATTATTCAGGATATTGTTCACTCAAATGATACATACTTTCTTTCAAGGCTGGGCAATTCCTCCTGGGCAACAATCAACAGTATGTCTATCGGCGATGATGATAATGCATATTATTTTAAAGGTCTTGAATACAGAAATATAACCTTCTATTCGGGAGAATCAGCAAACACTTTGGAGTGGAGCCCTATTGCTTCTTCTGATTTTACAACGCTTTCAAACGCAGTGACAAACGGCAGTCTCGGTGAGGTTGCGACATACAACAATCTGGGCAGCGCTATGACATGGCAAACTGGCGTATATACCGGCAACGGCAATGCTTCTCTTTCTTCTGACGGAGCTCTTTATATACCCGACGGATATCTTTATCTTTCGGGATATTCGGGCGGCTCGGTGCCGATAACGGGCTCTTCAAAATGGAAGCTTGATTTCGGATTCCGTTTTAAAAATGCTAACAGCGGCGATGACAAATACTATAACGACGATGAGCATTCATTTATTAAAATGTATGTCTACACGGACAATCTCGCAAATCCTGCTTATAACAAAGCCGAATACTGCTATTTTGAGCAGAACGCAAACGGCGTTTGCTATTCATGGACTGAAGATGAGCCGAATGCGGGCACAAAGTCACAGGCAACCTCTTTAACTGCAAACAACGGAAATCTTTCTGTCGGCGTTAACTATCACTATATTGCGGAATTTACGGGCAGCAAATTTAAAGCGTATGTAACCGATGATTACGGCAATATTGTTCAGATTATTGTTGAAACGAGTGAATCATCCTTTATTTCACGCCTGAATAACATCAAATCAAACACAATTGCCTCCTTCAAAATAGGCGATGATGATAATCAATACTTTTTCAAAGGTCTTGAATACAGAAATATAACATTTTATTCAGGTGCCGTAGAAGAGCCTATCAGTTTTGATATGAGACACCGTGATGCTCTTTATAAGGGCTCAACGGGATTCCTTTACGGAGAGGCTGAAATCAATGTTCCCTCAATTGATTTGCTTACGGGACTTCAGCCCGACACAATGGTTCAGAAGGCATACGGCGGAAAACAGCATCCGACGGGCGACGCAATCCGAACAAGCTCTGCGCTTCTTGAATCGGGCGTTAAGGATATGCAGATTTATCTTCAAGATTACTATCTTGAATGGCCCTATGACGCGCCTACAAAGGATGATACAATTGACCTTGATTCATATCAGGAAACCGTTGAAAGCATCCTTTATAAAATGATTTGCGATGAGGCAAATTCAGGCGATGCGGGCGCTTTTCAGGGCAGCGACGGTAAATACTATGTTCTGAACAGCACTGCTGAACAATACAGCTATGTTCTTTTCAACGAGCCCGATCAGATATGGTATGGCTGGAATTTGGAAGGTCTTGAAGTTGCATGGAAAAAGATATATGATGCAGTCCACGCAATAGATCCGAATGCACGCTGTGCAGGACCTAACTTTGCAGGCTATAACAAGGAAAGCTATGATGCGTTTCTTTCCTATTGCTATGATAATAATTGCCTGCCCGAGCTTATAACATGGCACGAACTCGGCGATATTTCAATAGTTGATTTCAATAAGCATTATGACGAAATCAAGGCAATGCAGAAAAAATACTACACCTCTGCATATGCTTTAAAGGCGGGCAGAAGCTATCAGCCGGAATTGCTCGTAAACGAATATGCAAGGCATTATGATATCGGCGCACCCGGTGGACTTGTTAAGTGGCTGTCAATGTTTGAAGATAAGGATATGAGCGGCTGTATGGCATATTGGGCAATGGCAAATACGCTCAATGAAATGGCAGCCGATCAGAATTCTCCCACATCAACCTGGTGGGTATACCATTGGTATGCTCAGATGACGGGCAAGCAGTGTCCTTTGGTTTCTCCGAAATTTGATGACACCCGTTTCTACGGATTAACTTCATATGATGAGAATATAAACACAGCATATGTTTTGTTCGGAGGAAAAGAGGAGAAGAACACAAAAGAAACGGTTTGTCTTAAAAACATGGATTCAACCGCTTTGATGAATAATAACGGTGCGGTTAATGTTAAGCTTTATGCAGTAAGCTTTTCAGGCCAGCTCGGTGCAAACTATAAGCCCGAGGTTGTTTTCGAAGGCGCTCTCAAAACAGAGAACAACACATTAACAATTGAAGTTAATAACACAGATGAAATGCAGGCATATTTTGCAGTTGTAACAAAGCCTGAAACCGGAGTAACTGCAACCGCTTCACCGAGCCTTGAATTTCCTGTTCAGAGCTACGAAGCAGAGGATGCGCAGCTTATCGGCGGTGCAACTGCATATTCAAAAACAGGTTGGTCAACCTTTGCAACCAGCGGAAGAAAAGATGTTGGCAGTATTAATAACAATGGCGACGGTGTAAGATTTACAATCAATGTTCCGAAAAACGGAAAGTATAAAGCATCGCTTTTCTATTCGATTCAGGCTCCTTATGTTAATCCCGAAACCCTTGAACCTGATGCAAACGGTCAAAACAGAGGAATAGGAAAAGCCCTTCCGTATGGCGTTAACCTTGACGGAACAGACCTTGACAACATTGTTCTTGAATCAACAGTTGTCTGGGCGTATAAAAACCACTGCGATTTAGAGCTTGAATTAACTGCGGGCGAGCATACACTGACCTTCACACATATTAACGGCAACGATGGCGACAAGGGGAATCTTCAGCTTGTTGCCGCAATGGATAAGCTTGATATCGAAAAGCTTGGCGATGATGAAAACAATTTTGAAATATGTCTTAATGAGATGAAGAGCTTTAAGGAGGGCAACGCATACAGAGTAACTGCCGTTGCTCCTGCAGAGGGCTATTATGAAATAACGGCAGACGGTGAATTCTCCCTCAAAAAGCAGGTTGTTGATTACGCTTCAGACGCTGAATCCTTCTCAAAGTGCAGTGTTTATGACACGGAAGTTGATGATATTGTTTTTCTTGCAAAGGGCGCAAACACGATTCTTGTCAGCGGAAATGCAGCAAAGCTTAATTTCACCTATCTTAGTGAAGAAACCGAGAATAGATCGACAGTAATTAACAGCTCGGATATAACTCTCACAGGAAAAAATCCGATTCTCAAAGAAAATTCATATGCAAAAAGCGGATATGTTATCAGCGAGCTCGGTATAGGTCAGAATCCCGAAGCGGGTGATAAGGGCGAGGATAATTATTTAACATTTTCTTACAGTGCACCAAGCGAGGGAATGTATAATTTTTCCATTCGCTATTCAAATGATGAACCTGCTCCTATTATGGAAAGGGCGGACGGTTCAACATATATTCATCCGTATAATATTGACCTTGTTGAACGTTATGCACAGATAAGCGTTAATGGCGCTGAGCCCGAAACTGTTTATTTCAAAAACACTCTGAGTTGGGACACTTTCAGAACGGTTAATGTTCAGCTCCCGTTGCAGCAGGGTGAAAATGAGATTAAAATATATAATGATAATTCATATCAGTTTTCTAATCTTGTTAATTCAACAGCTCCAGAAATAGATTTGGTAACTGTTTCAAAGCTTAGCTTAAGCAGTGAACCTAACAACGGCTATAACCTTACAATTCAAGATTCTCTGAAAGTAAACTTCTTTATTGATATGCCATACTATGGCGCCGAGGGCGGTCATATTGAGTATAGCTACCTTGAAACTACTGATGATAAAAGCGCTGTGAGGAAAACCTACACTGTTCAGGACAGTGAGATGGCGGTTCAGGAAAACGGAACAAGAAAGCTTATTTTAAAGGCGGCTCCCGCTCAGATAGCGGAGAAGTATTTCATAACAATTTATGATGAGGACGGCAATGAAAAAGAGGATATTACTGCTTCGATTGAAGATTATTGCAGAGTTATTCTTTCAACTGAGGCTTATTCCGATTGGCAGGAGTTTGCTCAGGCGCTATTGAACTACGGTGCACTTGCTGATGAATATTTCTGTTATGCTGCGTTATCAAAAGCGGTAACAGGTGAGGATTATGAAATCAGCCATTCCGATAACTATAAAGCGGAGGTTGATGTTACAGAGTTCAGAAGCAAGGCTAAAGCCTCAGTTAAAGCAGGCGTTGACGCCTCGGGACAACCTGTCAGCGTAACGGGTGTTTCGTATATAGCGATTCTCCATCCCGAACTTCGCTTCTATGTTTCCCAAACAAACGAAGTCTGGGCGGCGCTTACGAAAGTTAGTATCAGCGATTCGGGTTTAAACGCAAAAATGGTTAAAACGGAAAACGGTTTCTGCGTTTGTGTAACAGGCTTAAAGGCAAGCGATTTTGCAAAGACCTTCACAATTACCATTGGAACATATGAAATAACTTATAATGGCTATGCATATCTCTATACTGTTTTAACACAGTCAAACGATGAAAAACTTGTTAACCTTGCAAGGGGCGTTTACAGATATGCTTCGGCTTGTGAGTCGAAATTTTCCTGAAAACAAGCATAAAAAAGCGCAATCCCGAAAGGGGTTGCGCTTTTTTTGGTGCAGGAGATGGGACTTTCTTCTCAACTATCGAAAGCTCCACTGGATCTTTCTCCCAAATTTTCTCAGCAGCGAGCTGCACAGAAA
>CAMYWU010000023.1 GCA_947302895.1 uncultured Clostridia bacterium
CGTGCAGCTTGCTGCTGGGAAAATTTGGGAGAAAGCTCCGGTGGAGCTTTCGATAGTTGAGAAGAGAATCCCTTCTGGCATTTAAAGGGATTCGAAACGAAACTAAAACATTTATAACCGCTTTACTTAACAAATACTTTATGTTAATATATAATCAGCGAATACTCTACCCAATTTTTATAAAGGAGAGATATTATGTCTAAGTACTGTCAGAATTGCGGTAACGCAATTAATGAAAATGAAAAATTTTGCGGCAGCTGCGGAGCGCCGATAGCTGTTGAACAGCCTGTCAGTCAACCTTATCAGGGAAGCGCCCCGACTTTAAACAGCTATTACGGCTCCCAAATGACCCCGGGCTTTTCAGACCGTGTTAACGATCCTGAAATTCTTGCCGCTGTCAAGAAGAACAAGAAGGCTGCAAAGTTTTCCTCGCTTATCCTCATTCCTCTTCCGCTTATAGGATTTGTTATTTACAGCCTTGTTACGGAAAAAATGGAGCTGAAGCTTGCATTAATGGGAGGCGGATTTGTATCGTTTGTGTTCCTTGTCTGTGCACTTGTGAGCGCTGTTAAATCCCGTACATCAAAAACATATGAAGCGGTTGTTACCGATAAAAAACAGCGTGAGCGCTCTGATAACGATAATGATAATCCCGACTATTACACTGAATACATCACCTATGCCAAAACCGATGACGGCAAGAAAAAGAAAATTGTTGAAACAAGCAGGGGTATTGTTGCAGCCTATCACTATCTGCCCGTCGGCGCGCGCTTCAAATACCATCCGCAGTTTGCTTTTCCCTATGAACTCTATGATAAATCGCAGGCGCCGTATATTGCCTGCGCTGCCTGCGGAACGCATAATTCACCAACCGACGACAGGTGCAGCAAGTGCAATGTGCCGCTTTTGAAATAAGGAAACGAATATGGATAATAAGTATTGGGACAGCGTTGCAACCGAAAGGGTTGCCTTATGCGATGACGGAAAGTATCGCTGGCGCTATGATGTTAATCTTTTTAAAGACCTTGATATTTATTGGCTCATCTGGAAGGTTATGTTTTTCTCTTTGGCAGCAATATTTGCAATAGGAATTATTTCGGATATTGTGCGCTGGGGCTTTGATTCGGTAACAAACTTAAAAAACTATCGGGTGTTTTTATATATCACACTCGGTATGACCGTTATCTCCGCACTGAGCTATTTTATTTATGCCGCCATTATGGGTAAATACTACTGCATTGTTTTTGAAATGGACGAGCACGGCGTTAATCATCGCCAGACCGATGTTCTGGCGAAGAAAGCAAAAAAAATCGCAGCGGCAACAACGCTTGCCGGCGCCGCCTCGGGCAGTCTTTCAACTATGAGCGCAGGGCTTGGCGCTTCACGCACCGAAATGTATACCGAGTTTGCAAAGGTAAAAAAGGTTAAACTCTATCGACGCAAAAAGCTTATTAAGGTTAACGAAATATTAAACCATAACCGTGTTTACGCCCACCCCGAGGATTTTGAATTTGTTTATAATTTTATTGTTTCACACTGCGAAAATCTGAAATAGGAGTTAAAAATATGAAAAAGATAGTTTCAATTCTGCTTGCAGTTGTATTGCTTGCAACCGTGTTTGCAGGCTGCAAAAAGAGCACGGAGAATAATTCCGGTTTAGTTGCAACCGTAACGCTGCCTGAGGAAAACAAGGAAACGCAGTGCGTTAACGCGATTGCAAATCTTGCCATTCAGGCACAGCTTCGCACAATGCTTAAAGAGGCAAAATTCTATCGCCTTTGCGAAGATAAGGCAAGCGCAAAGGAAATAAAATCCGCCGCCGAGGAATGGGAAAAGGCTTGCGATGACGCAGATGTTCTTTGCTCCGCTTCATATCTCACGGCAAAACGCCTTGCACATATTGAAAGAACAACGGATTACAAAAACACAAAGGCAATGCTTGGAATAAGCAATCCGTTTTTGATGACTGCAAAAGCTCAAACAACATACAGAATGGAAAAATTTGAGGATGCAAAGGAATGGGCTGAATTTATCAACCGTGTTTACGAACATGCAAAGGTTGGTCAGAAAAACGCATATCTTGCAAAGCTCCTCAAAACCGATGTTAACCGCGCACATAAAGCAATTGAAATGGCAAACGAAATATTAAAGGGTAAGGCAGATTTGGATGCCGGTTACGATGATGCAACCTACAAGCTTCTTATGAAAACAAAAGCTGCCGGCAAGGTTGCAGGATTCACCGCGGCAACCATTGCTTCCGCAGGCGGAACAATGGGCGTTTTAGGCGCGGCAGGCTATGTTGCAAGCGGAGTTGACACCGCAATTGAGGTTACGGACACAACCCTTACAATGACTCTCGGCGAGGACCATCAGATTACAAAATCTTTCGAGGATACCGCTTCAAAGGCTGCGCCGATTATATCCGTTGTCAGCTTTGTTAATGTTTTCAACCCCGAAGCGTGGTCAAACGGAAACATTGATACAGTGGGACAGCTTCGCTATGTTGTAGACAGCGGTATGGATTTAACAAGCTTTAAAGTTTTTGGCGTTGAGGTTCCTCAGCTTAAAGAGTTAAACGATAAATTAACGCTTATAGCTCTTGCCGATGATAACGAGGCAACCGAAAAGGAAAAAGAAGAGCTTAAAGAAACCTTGCTTGATATGGGCTTTGGTGAAAAAGCTATTGAAAAAATCATCAACCCCGCTAAATCCGAGCCCGAAGAAACCGAAGAGGTTCAGGAAATCAACAAGCCGTTTGAAGAGCTCACAGTTGAAGAGATTGATGAAAAGGAAGAGGATATCTCTTTAAGCGATGAGGAATGGGAAGACCTCTTCAACGAAATATATAACGATTATTTAGAGGAAATGCACGATAAAGGCTTTATTGATGATGACGACGGCATCTGGGATTACGACCCGTTTATGCCCTTTGAAGATTTTCCGCAGGACGGTGACGAAATAGGCTTCGACGACCTTTCAATGTGGGCAAAGCCCATGACTCCGTTTGAAGATGACGAAACAACAACCGAGGAAGCTACAACAGAAGAAACGGAAGAAGAGGAAGAAGAAACCACCGAAGCTACCACCGAAACAACAACCCAAGGTGCTGACCAATATATTGAGGACTTTATGGGCGACTGGTACTACACAGAAACCGTTGAAGGCTACACCTTCACCTCGCATCTTTCAATGGACCTTTCAGGTAAAAAGGTTATTGTTTCTATCACGGTAGACGAAGATGATACCGATTCTGCAAAATGCGACTATAAATTTGACGGAACAACGCTTACCTTAACATATGGGGGTTCGGCTGTTTCGTATACGCTCAAAGGCAAAAACCTTGTTAGCTCAAGCGGCGGCGAAAACACCGTTTGGCACAGATAAACAAAAGCATAACCGTAGGGGCGATTCACGAATCGCCCGCAAAAAGGAGAGTATAATTTATGAAAAGAATGATTTCAATTCTGCTTGCAGTTATATTGCTTGCAACCGTGTTTGCAGGCTGCGGAAAGAAGGATGACGGCCTTGAAAGGGCGGCGGTGCAATATCCCGTTCCTACGGATGCAGAGGCTGTGGTTGATACGGCGGCAGGGCTTTCTTTAAGCTATTATGTGACAGGCAGGGCATATATTGATGCATTCCTGAATTATGACCTTTCTACTCTTAACGAGAGCAATTTTGATGAATACAAGGCACTCGTTGATAATGCGGTAAAAGCATTTGAAAATGCAGATAAGGTAAACGATGTTCTGGGTGAAGCACTTGATGTTTATGAAAAAGAGGAACCGGGCGAAGGTCCGATTGCACAGACGGCAAGAATTCAGCCGCCAACATTCGGCATGACTGCGTACGCTGCCGAAATGGGCTCAAAGGAATGGGCGCAAAGCATTATGGATGAATATGCAAAGGCAAAGCCCGGTCAGGCAATCAGACATCTTGCCTCGCAGCTCGGAACGGACGCAAAGCACGCATATGCTCAGATGAAAATGGCGCAGGATATTTTGATGGGCGCCGAATACACACAGATTGCCGACAAGGCAAACACAGCCGTTAAGACCGCAACCGTTCTTAAAACAGCGGGCACGACAGCAGGTCTTGTTATCGCAGTTGCAACCGCACCTGCAAGCGGAGCATTGGCAACGGCAGTAAGTACTGGCGGCATAACAATCAGCGGCGTTAACACCGTTCTTGAAATCGGCTCAACCGCTTCAATTCTTTACACAAACGGCGAGGATAACGAATTCAGCATGGCTTGCGATAAAACCGAGGCTCAGCTTGCGCCGATAGGTCAGATTTTCGCAATTGCGGGCGTTGGAGCAAACATAAAGGATTTAGCAAGCGCAGGCAAGGATATCTTTAAAAACGGATATAAATCGCTCAGCCCGCAGGCGCAGCAGGATTTGGGAATGAACACCTTCGGCGTTATCTCCTACGGCGCGGGCGCAATCAACGATTATGTTAACGGCGGCTCAATTCTCAGCGGTACGTTTACTCACACGGACGACGGCGTTAAGTTCACCCTCATTAATACGCTGACAGGCACGGATCCCGAACAGCAGAAAAACGTTAAAACTGTTCTGAAGGAAGCAGGCATATCCGAAAAGGATGCCGAAGCTGCCATAAAAGCTGCCGAAACAACAACCGCTACACAGTCAACAACAGCCGCTTCAGGAGAACATACAACTGCTCCTGCAAGCGCAGAACAGCCCTCAATGAGCGTTAACAATATGCAGAGTGAGGTTGCGCAAAACATTATCAACAACAGCAAAAAGATAATGGATGATTTCGACCTTGATGCATATCTCAAAATGCTGCGCGAAATTCTTTATGAAATTGCTTTGACCGAATACGGCGAGGAATACGCAAATGGAATTGAATCCCCCCTTGATTTTGACAACATTATCGGAACCTATCATCTTAAGGGCACGGACGTTATAACGGGCGGAGACGGCAGATACGACAAAAACGAGCCCATGGAAATCGACGTAATAATTGATGCAAGCGGCGACGATTACATTAAGGTTACTGCAAAAGGCGACGAATACTCAAATCTGGGCATTGTTCAGTACAACCCCGAAAAGCCGACAGTCAAGCTTGGCGACAAGGACGACTGGGAATACACAATAACCTTCTCCGAAAAGAACGGAAAGGTTCATATGGATTTGGTTGCAGCCGCTTTTCTCGACCTTGACTGGGGTGCAGGAAGCGATACTGAACACTATGACGAAAAAATCACCTTGAGCGGATATCTGGAAGAAGAATAAATAAAATAAAAAAGCTGTTTCACTTTTGTGAAACAGCTTTTTTATTATGTGATTATTTATACATTGGACCATAAGTAGCACAAGCTCTGTAATCTGCGCTCTGCGTATCCTCTGTTCCGAATGCGCTCCATGCGTGCGGACGGAAGATTTTATCTTCATCTACATTATGCATATTAACAGGAATACGAAGCATTGAAGCAAGGGTTATGAGCTCTGCGCCAACGTGGCCGTAAACCGTAACACCGTGGTTTGCGCCCCAGTTTGCCATAACGCTGTATACATCCTTGAATGCGCCCTTGCCTGTGAGGTTTGGAACGAACCAGGTTGTAGGCCATGTGCGGTCTGTTCTGACATCTATAGTGTTATGAATATCATCGGGAAGATTTGCCGTGTAGCCCTCTGCGAGCTGCATAACAGGACCAATGCCGTCGATAACATTAACTCTGATTAATGTTACAGGCATCTCGGCTGTGCAGCGGAAATGGCTTGAGAAGCCGCCGCCTCTGAAATACTCATAATTTGCTCTGCACCAATCGGTTGCATTAAGGCAAGCCTTAATATCCTCATCGGTCATTTCCCAGAAGGGTTTCATACAGCCTTCGCCGTTTGCGTTCTTTGCAGCGCCGCTGCCGTCAAGAGCGGTTGCGCCCGAATTGATAAGGTGGATAAAACCGTCCTTTGCAACGCCGTCGGGCTTAACGCCTGTAACTCTTTCGCAAGCCTCGGGACTCCAATAGGTGCGCACGTCGTGGAAGCAGGGAGCAGTGTTTGTAACAAGAGTTCCGAGCATCATTGCAACGCAGTTGAGAGTATCATTTTCTGTTGCAAACGGTGTTGGCGCCTTCTTGCCGTTCCAGTCGAATGTGCTTGCCATAATTGCTTCGGTGAAATCGGCATTCGGAAGCCAGTCAGTCCACTGACGCTGACCCTGGAAACCGCCTGCAAATGCATTTTTGCCGAGCGCCTCCTCGTGCCAGCCCATTTCGTCGAGCTTTTTGTTTCCATAGAGGATATCACGCATAATCATTGTCATTTTAACAATGAATTCCCAATCCTTATCGGGAGCAATAACCTTTGATTTTGTAATAATTTCGGGAAGGTTTTTGCCTGCGTTGCAATCAAAGCCTTCCTTGCAGTTTTCCTTAACCCATGCGAGCGCCTTTTCATATTCCTCGTGGTCATAGATTTCAAGAGTTATGCGGCGGATAATTTCTGTCATATCAACCCACTCTGCACGGATTCCGAAATACTTCTGGAACATATCGGCATTGCAGTAGCTTCCTGCAATACCCATTGCAACACCGCCGAAATTAACATATGCCTTATTCTTCATCCACGAAGCGCTTACAGCACAGCGTGCAAAACGAAGAATTTTCTCTGCAACATCCTCGGGAATTTCCTTATCGGTGCTATCCTTAACATCCCTGCCGTAAATAGAAAATGCAGGAAGTCCCTTCTGAGCATATGCAGCCATAACAGCAGCAAGATAAACTGCGCCTGGTCTTTCGGTTCCGTTGAAGCCCCAGACTGCTTTAATTGTCTGCGGGTCCATATCAAAGGTTTCGCTTCCGTAGCACCAGCAGGGTGTTACACTCAGGGTTGCGGTAACATTTTCCTTTGAGAACTGGTCCGCACATTTTGCAGCCTCGGCTCCGCCGCCAATGGTTGTGTTTGAGATAACGCACTGAACGGGAGTTCCGTCGGGATATCTGAGATTGCTTTCAATAAGCTCCTTTGCGGCAACAGCCATACCCATGGTCTGTTCCTCAAGGCTTTCACGAACGCCGCCCCAGCGGCCGTCAATAACGGGTCTTATGCCAATTTTTGGATATATCATAGTTTTTCCTCCATAATATTCATTTGAGTGCTGAGGTCATCGTTCCCTGCTGTAGGGGATGACGACCTCGGCATCCCTGTTTATTTTACAACGCCTTTTTTAAGAAGCACATTTGCATAAACCGCTTCCTCGCTTGTTGCGATAATTGCATAAGCCTTCTTTGCTCTCTCATAGAATGCAAAGCGCTCCATATATTCGATTTCACAGTTTTCAGGAGTACGGTTTTTAAGAATTTTATCGTATTCATTCCAGATAACAGGAGTAGGAACGGTATCGCCCTTAACAACCTCCATAAGCGCAACGGGAGTTGCATAATACTGGTCAAGCGGAATGAGGGCTAAAACAGCATCGAGAATTTCGGGTACATTGTTTCCGTCCGCCCTGACAACAATTGCATTTTTGCCCATGCTCTCGCAGGGAAAATTTCCGTCTGCAATAACAATTTCGTCTCCGTGTCCCATTTCACAGAGAACCTTAAGCAATTCGGGTGAAATAATCTTAGGAATTCCTTTTAACATAACAATTATCCTTTCTTATGTAAAACATCGTCATCGGGGTTAAACACCTTATATCCCGGGTGTCTGCCCGTAACCTTATAATAGCCTCGGAGGTCAATGAGCTTCTGAATATTATCACGGCTGATATCAAAGCTGCCGCCCAGAATAACGGCGTTAATGGTAATCTTTGCCCAGAGCTCAAGACTTTCCATTCTGTAGAAAGCGGTTATAACATCGCTTCCGACAGCAAGTGCGCCGTGGTTTTCAAGAAGCATAACATCGTGCTCCTCAAGATAGGGCTCAATTGCATTAGGAACCTCAATTGTTGAGGGTGTTCCGTATGGGGTGAGAGGAACGGAGCCGATAACGGCAACATCCTCGATCATATTATACATATCCATTGCCTTATGAGCCACGGCAAATCCCGTTGCTCCCGGCGGATGCGCATGAATAACCGAAAAAACATCGGGGCGTTTTTCATAGCAGCGAAGATGCATTTTAATCTCGCTTGAAGGTCTGTAGCCCTCGGCAGCATCAAGAACATTGCCCTCCTTATCAAGAATAATCAGTTTATCGGGAGTTATTTTATTCTGGAAATTTTATTTTTCTTAAATGCTCAAGCTTAACGCTTACGTTGCCGTCGTTTGCGGCAACCCATCCGAGCTGCCAGGTTTTATGGCAAACATCGCATATTTGCTCTTTAATTAAATCAATATCCTGCATATGTTTTGCTCCTTATATATTTATAGTTATATGATAACTGTTAGGTATTGATTAGTCAAGATAAATTGATATTTATATCTTTGTCTAAGCAATTATAAATCGGAGCGCAGCGACCTTAAAACGTGCAACTTGCAACGCCCAACGAGCAACTTAAGCTTAGTTTATACTTTGTTTATTTGACTACTGTTGCAAAAAGAATATAATGAAAGCGTGAAGAAATGGAGAAAAAGCTATGGAAAAGGCTAAGAAAAAAGAAAAAAATCTGATAAAATTCAATTTTTATCAGTATATCTGGATATTTATTGCCGGCTGCTATCTCGGATACGGTGTTGAAACAATCTGGTGTTTAATAAAGCACGGCTTTATTGAAAGCAGAAAATCCCTTGTTCTCGGGCATCTCAGCGTTGCCTACGGAATGGGAGCGGTTCTTTTAACGCTTATTCTGATATATTTTCAGAAGGCAAAAATATGGAAAATTTTTGTTATTGCATTTTTAAGCGGAAGCTTTGTTGAATATATCTGCTCACTCGGACAGGAAATAATTTTCGGCTCTGTAGCCTGGGATTACAGCCACCTGCCGCTTAATATCAACGGAAGAATATGCCTTATCTATTCCGTTTTCTGGGGCATACTCGGAGTTATCTGGGTTAAGCTAGTTATTCCGTTTTTGAATAAATGCTTTGAAAAAATACATATCCCATTTGAAAAGGTTATTATCTGGGCTTTCATCGCATTCTTTGTTTTCGACGGAGCGCTTTCCGCTGCCGCTGCGCTGAGAATGGATGAAAGAAAAACAGACGCAGAACCTTCAAACAGAATTGAAATTTTCCTCGACGAACACTACGACGACAAAACAATGCATAAGATATATGCAAACTCACAGGATGTTTAAATAAAAAGTCCACGGAATTTAATCCGTGGGCTTTTGTTTTACTTGCTTCTCAGTCTGGTTGTTTCTTCCATACAGCAGCAAATCATATTTTTGATTCCCCTTGGGCTTGCATCAAAATTATATGCTCTTTCCTGAGGAAGTCCTATTGAATCCGCTGTTTCGGCTGAATCGATATTTGCGCCGAAAAACAGGAACTCCCAGCTGTATTTGCTCTGCTGATGCTCAATCATTTCCTTAACCTTTCTTCTTGTGAACTCCTTGCTTGCGTTCTCATATCCATCCGTTGTTATTATAAAAATAACCTTTTCGGGGCGCTGGCTTTCGGGAGTTCCTGAAAGTCTTGCGCCAACATCAATAATGGTTTTGCCAAGCGCATCATAAAGCGCCGTCATTCCTCTGACAAAGTATTTTTCGTGGTCGAGATAGGCGTTTTCAATTTTCTCGCCGTTGAAAAGCAGTTCATACTTATCGTCAAACAAAACAGTTGTTATTCTTGTTTGACCGTCAAAGTTTTTCTGCTCATCAAGATAGGAATTATATGCGCCAATGGTGTCGCCTGTTAAATGCCCCATTGAGCCGGACCTATCGAGAACATAGATAATTTCAGTTAAACCTTTTTTCATTTTTATTCATCCTTTCTTTGGGCAACCTTGATTATTGATTGTTTGCCCTCGTTATGCTACAATCTTAACAGGATTAACGAAAGGAATGGTCTCTTTCAATGCGACATTTTTCAAAAAAGCTTGATAGCGAATTTTTTGAGGATTTAAAAAGCTATATTGCATCCTTCACCGATTTGCGCTCCGCTGAACACGAACAGGCTGTTATCGGTGCTTTTGAAGCAATGGATGTATGCTATGAGGCAACAAGACCGCTTGCCTCGATGCAAGCGCCGAAATTCAGCGTTTTAAAAGAAGAAACCTGCCAAATTGTTATACCCGATAAAAAGCCATCTTTCTGCGAAAATCTGTTTAAGATAATTGATGAAAGAGGTTTGAAGGACAGCAAGGTATATAAGAATGCGGATATCGACAGAAGGCTGTTTTCAAAAATGCGCAGCGATTTTGACTACCACCCGTCAAAAAACACGGCGATAAGGCTCTGCCTTGCGCTCGGGCTTGATATTGCTCAGACGGAAAACCTGCTTGAAAGCGCAGGCTACTGCCTTTCGCTCAGCGATACATCGGATTTGGTTGTTCGCTATTGCATTGAGCATAATACCTATGATATTGTTTCTGTCAATGAAGCAATCGATTATTTTTCCGGTAAACTGATTTAATTGCTGTGCAACATTTTTTCAATCACGCAGGACGTTATGACGAGAGCAAAAACGAAAAAAGTCAAAAATCCCACGAACTCGATGTCCGTGGGATTTTTCTCTGTTATATGACCATTAAAGCCGAATATAAATAATCAGTTCGGCGTGATTATAACCTTTTTAATTCATAAGAGCGAAGATGCCTACTGTTATTCCGCTCAGTGCCATAAGTGCCGCAAGCACTATCGCAGTTACTTTAACCCATCCGTTATACATAATTCATCCTCTTATTTCATAAACTCATCCGCTGCTGCGGTAAGCTTTGCCGCAATCTCGTTTGCCGCAGCCTTGCTTTCGCCAACAGCTGTAATATATGCCTTAATCTTAGGCTCGGTTCCGCTCGGACGAACAATAACCTTATTGCCCTTTTCAAGCGCAAAGGCAAGAACGTTCGACTTCGGAAGGTCAATAACCTCCTCGCCGCCTGCGGTGAAGGTTGTTTTGCTTGTTTTATAGTCCGAAACTGCGGTAACTGCATAGCCTGCAATATTCTTTGGAGGATTAGCTCTGAGGGTATCCATAATGCCTGCCATTTTTTCCATGCCTGCTGCGCCCTCAAAGG
>CAMYWU010000024.1 GCA_947302895.1 uncultured Clostridia bacterium
AATTCGGCGCACCATGCGCATCCGCGAAGGCGATCCGCTTGAAATTTATACCGATGCAGAGGGCGAGGTTATTTTTAAGAAGTATTCGCCGATTGGCGAGCTTTCAAATTTCGCAGGGCAATATGCCGAGGTTTTGCATAAAAATGCAGGTCTGCCGATAGCGATATGCGATAATGACCACGTTATTGCCGTTTCGGGAATTAGCAAGCGTGAAGTTCTTGAAAGACGTGTTACCAAAAGCCTTGAGGAGCTTATGGAAAACCGCCAGATACACATTAAAACCGAAAAGGTTCCTTCAATGAGCGCAATTGAGGGCTACAGCAGACAGGCTCAGGTTGTTTATCCGATTATATACGGCGGCGATGTCAGCGGCGCAATTGCAGTTTTTGAAAACGATAAAAACGAGCTTCCGAGCGAAACGGATATAAAGCTCGTTCAGGTTGCAGCTGCATTTTTGGGCAAACAAATGGAATAAACCTTTGTGCATATTATACAAAAATTTGTTTTTAAAATTGTTTATTATGACGTATGGTTAGAAAGTATAAAAAAGGGCTTGCAATTTGAAAAACGGCGAGTATAATATGCGTCAGTTGAGGGACAACGGCTGATAATTAACTGAGCCACCCTCGTTTACATATAACAACTACGCCCGGTACTTCGGGCTTCATATATAGCTTTTAGATTTTTTACATAAATTTTACTCCACCAAATACAAAGGGCACGGCGAAAGCCGTGCCTTTTGTATTTTTTTGTTTTATATTCCGAAGAAATCTTCGGCGTTTTTAATACTGTTGTATTTACGTGCAGTTAGGGTTGAAACCTTCTTTCCGTTTTCCTCTTCATAAAGAGATTTATTAGCGGAATCAATTCTGTAATAAGTGCTTTCGGTTGCCTCGCCGTTATCAAGAACTGCAAAGCCGTTTTCAAGCTTGAATTTACCGTTATAGGTTGTTATCTGCCAGCTTTCATTTCCTTTTTTATAGTAATTGGTTGAAACATAGCTTTTATCCTTATTCAGCTTAATTGCGGCAATAAACATCTCGTCGCCGTTTTCGTTGGGCTCGGTGAACCAATAGGAATCATAAATAAAGCTGATATCGCCCTCTGCAGTTATTGCCTGAGCGGTTGTTGACTCGGTTGTTTCCTCGGCTGGTGCAGTTGTTTTTTCGGTCTGGCTGTGGTCGAATATCAAATCGGAAGCATTCTCGCTTATTTCTGCAGGAACTGTAACATTCTGAGTATAGGTATAAACCTCCTCGGAATCGTTGAAGCTGAATTTCATTTCAAAGGTATATTCACCGCTCGCAGCTTCTCCAAGCTCCTTGGTATCAAAGAATATTGCTCTGAAGGTTGAATCAACGCTCTTTGTATATTCATAATTTGACGAAATCGGAGTAATGCTCTCGGAGCTTTCCGCTTTACCGATTGTAACTCCGTGGATATACTGAATATTTGAATTTTCATCAAGAAGAACATAAACGATTTTTTCATCGTCATTTATAATTCCGCATCCGCTCTTAAAGCTTAGCTCGGGCTTATCGGGGGTTGGATTATAAATATTTGTGAAATAATAATATGCACCGCCGCCAACAATCAAAAGAGTCAGCAAAACGCTTAAAAACCAGATGAAGCCCCTGCCCTTTTTCTTTTTGGCTTTGGAATCCTCCTTGGTGTTTTCATAAATATCAAACATAACATCGTCATCGGTTAAAAGGGTATAGCCCTCGTTTTCATCGATAACAGCGCCGCAATTCGGGCACATTTTTGCGTTATCGCTCATTTTTGTTCCGCAGTTTTTGCAAGTCATAGTTTTCACCTCTATAATCTTTCCCTCGTCAGGCTGTTTTTCAAAGTCGCCTGACGAGGGGATTATCTCTTTTCTTATATAATATATCACATTTGATAATATAAAACAATATTATGTTGCATTTTAGGTTTGAGTATATTATAATAGCCAGGTCAGTTCGCAACATCCTGACCAGACGTATAAACCATATACGGCTTCTAAAAACAAAACTAAGGAGAAAATTTAATATGAAAAAAACAAAAACTCAAAGAATTGTACAAATTGCAATCATTGCAGCTATGTACGCTGCGCTGACCTATGCGCAAAATTTTTTACTTCCCGGTTCCGCTTCAATGGCTGTTCAGTTCAGGGTTTCAGAGGTTATGAACGTTCTTGCTTTATTTACGCCCTATGCAATTCCGGGACTCACAATCGGATGCGTTATTTCAAATCTTTACGGAATAACCTCGGGCTTGCCGCTGGATATGATTTTCGGTTCGCTTGCAACGCTCGGCGCAACAACCTGCATATACTTTCTCAGAAATGCAAAAATCAAGACTTATCCCCTTCCCGCAATGCTTATGCCCGCAATATTCAACGGCATTATAGTTGGCTGGGAGATTGAATACTTCTTCATTGAGGGCGATTTCCACTTTAGCGATTTTCTTTTCCAGGGCGGCTGCGTTGCTCTCGGAGAGCTTGCAGTTATGCTCACCCTAGGAACGGCTCTGTATTATGCAATCATAAAAAGAAATCTTGATAAAAAGCTTTAAAAAA
Source organism: uncultured Clostridia bacterium (assembly GCA_947302895.1). Classification (GTDB taxonomy): domain Bacteria; phylum Bacillota; class Clostridia; order Oscillospirales; family Acutalibacteraceae; genus Eubacterium_R. The sequence continues at coordinate 2,564 of CAMYWU010000024.1, forward strand.
AGTCCAACACCAAAAGGGCATTGGACATAGGGATTTGAAAGCCTCAAAAAACATCTTTATTGCGCCCTGCAGCGTTAAAAATGCTCGGAAGACACAAAGTATTCCTGTGCTTTTTGCCTTGCAGGACACAAAAATCTGAATTTTTGAGGTGCAAAGCAATTTTGAAATAGAAATTTTTTGTTAGAACAATGAACAAAAACGGGTTAAGGCTGACGCCTAAACCCGTTTTTTGAAGCCGTTATAGCGAAAAATAGCATTTCAAAATCTATTAAATCCCTATGTCCAACGCCCTAAGTGTGTTGGACTTGTCTTTTATATTCCTATATTCCTTTAAGCGAGGTTGAAAGATTTTTGATTATTGTTTCATAGTCGCTCTTTTCAGTCTGAATGGTTTTTATAACAAGCGAGGTGAAAGCGCCCGCTGTATATGAGATAACATAATCAACATTCTTTCCGAAATTCTGTTCCTCGCTGCGCTTCAAAGCGATATACGATGTTATGCAATCATAAAAGCTCTTATCAATTAAATTCAGAATGAATATAAAGCGTGTTGAATTAAGCGCCTTCCTGAAAACAATATCAAAGGTGTTAAGAAAGTCAACGAAAGCTTTCTCTGCTTCTTCCCAGTTTTCAGCGCTCTGAACATCGCATATTTTCTTTGTCTGAGCTTCAAACGCCCATGAGAGCATCTTATGAATATCCTCAAAATGATAATAGAAAGTCTGACGGCTTATTGAACATTTTTCAACAAGATCCGTAACTGTTATTTTATCAAATTCCTCTTCCTTGATTAACTCAAGAAATGCAGAGATCAACGCCTCCTTGGTGTTTTTAGACATCGTTTTTTACCACCTTTAATAGTATTAAGACATTGCCATACGTAGTATAGCATAGTAAAATCAAAAAATCAATACAGGTGTATAAATATTTTCATAAATAAATTTCAATAATTTTTGTTGAATTAAACGGATACTGATAGTATAATATAAAATGTATATAAAAATGAAAAGAATCGAGAGCAGTTATGGCAAAAAAAATAAGAATTGCAGGCGTTTGCCTGATTATTTTAATAATAGTTGCCGCTTTTTCGGCAATGGCAATAATTCAGACGAAAACCGTTTCGGATGTTGAAAAGCTTGAGGTTGAAAGCGCCTCGGCGAGCAGTGTTGACCTTTCCTGGAAAAAGGTTTCCTCAGCGGACGGATACTATTTATATAAAGCCGTTGGCGAGAAGGGCGAATTTGAAAAGGCTGCCGAAATCAAGGATGCAAAAACGAAAAAATACACTGTTAAAGAGCTTGACCAGGCAACCGAGTATAAATTTTATTTAACCGCTTTTAAGGGTTCGAAGAGCATTGCCGAAAGCAAGGCGCACCCCGAGGTTGTTGTATGCACCCTTCCCGAACAGCAAAAGCTTGAAGGCGTTGAATCACCCGATGCAGGCGAGTTAAAGATTAAATGGACCATAAACAGTAAGGCTGAGGGCTATCAGCTTCAATATGTTAAGGGCGACGGCAAGGATTTTTCCGAAGCAAAAACAGTTAATGTTAAGGATAAGGCAAAATCCTCCGAAAGCATAAGCGATTTAAAGGCAAAGGAAACCTACAGCGCAAGAGTTCGCTCATATATCCACTATAACGGCGAAACGCTATGGGGCAAATGGAGCGAGGTTGCTTCGGCAACAATTCAGGAAAAGGTTACAATGGCGTCCGATATTGATACGAGCAAAAAGATGATTGCCCTTACCTTTGACGACGGACCGGGATACAACAAATCCTCGGATAAAATCCTTGATGTTCTTGAAAAATACGGCGCAAGGGCAACCTTCTTTATGGTTGGACAGAATGCCAAGGACCATCCCGAAAACATCAAAAGAAAGGTTGCGCTCGGCTGCGAGCTTGGCAACCATACCTGGAACCATAACCACTACGGTAAAAACGTTACTCCCGATGATATAAAGAAATGCTCACAGGCAATTTATGATATTTGCGGTCAGTATCCAACAGCATTCCGCTCACCCGGCGGCAACACAACCGAAGCGATAAGAAACGAATGCAAGGCAGAAAATATGCCGCTTTACTATTGGTCGCTTGATACTCAGGATTGGAAGAGCCGAGATGCAAACAAGGTTTATAACGCTGTTATGAAGCATGTTGAGGACGGCGATATAATCCTTATGCACGAGATTTACGATTCAACAGCGGCAGCTGTTGAAAAAATGGTTCCCGAGCTTATCAAGCAGGGCTATCAGCTTGTAACCTGCGAGGAGCTTGTTATGGCAAAAACAGGCAAGCGCCCCGTTGCAGGAACCCAGTATGTTGACGCTACAAGCGTTAACAACAAAACCTCATAGCATTAAACATAAATAGGGTCCGCATTATTGCTGACCCTATAAACATTTATAAATGGATAAAGAAAAAAGAAAACCAACAAGACTACAGAATTTTGATTATTCAAGTAATGGGTATTATTTCATAACAATCTGCACAAAAGACATGGAATGCATACTCTCAACGATTGAAAATGTAGGGGACGCCGTCCCCTACAAATTCATTGGTTTCATCATATGTTTCAACGCTAAAGAGAATGACTAATAAAGAAATCGGCTCAACTATCTGACAGCGTTCTTTTTACGACCATATAATCCGCAATGAAGAAGACTATTTGAATCACATTCAGTACATAAACGAAAACCCGCAAAAGTGGCTCATCGGAAAAGACGAATACTATATTTAAATCAAAAAGGAGATCAAGCAATGGAAAGGCGCTGGTTTAAGGGCGATACCCATCTTCACACAACTAATTCCGACGGACATCTTCATCAATACGAGCTTATTGAACGCTGCAAAAAAAGCGGACTCGACTGGGTAATTATAACCGACCATAACTATAACACGGTTGAAAAAACCTATTCGAGCGACGGTTTAACCGTTATTCAGGGTCAGGAGCTTACGGGAAAGCAGGGGCATATTAATGTTTGGGGAGAAAAAATTCCTTTTGAGCCCCCCTATGTTCTCGACACATTTGAGGACTATGAAAAGATAACCGAAAAAGCAAGGGAAAACGGCGCAATAGTTAGCGTTAATCATCCGTTTTGCTCAAACTGCCCGTTTCTTCTTGATATTGAAAAATACCCCATGGACTGCGTTGAGGTTTGGAATTCAATTCAGCACAGCGATAACACAAGAAATCTCAAATGGTGGGAAAGCAAGCTCCTTGAAGGAAAAAGACTGCCCGCAGTTGGCGGCTCGGATTTTCATACTGACTATGCAAAAATTGATTTTCTTGCAATGCCAACAACGATAACCCACGCAAAAAGCAACAGCAAGGAGGATATCCTTGAAGCGCTCACACAGGGCAGAAGCGTTGTTACCAATAAGCCAAATACCTCAATGATATACCTCAGCGTTGAGGGGGCTCAGCTCGGAGATGAGATTGAGCTTAAAGACGGCTTAACGGGAGAATGCACTGCAACAAAGCTGCTTCCCGGTCATACGCTGAGAATCTTTAATAACGATAAATTAATTTATTTCCACACCGCAAAAGGTTTTGAAAAGGAACACAGGGCAATTTTCGGCATTAAGGAAAAGGGCTTCATCAGAGCTGAGATAGACTACACTCTTAAAGGCGCATTTTTAAAAGCCTTTGCTGCCCTTGAACGCAAATTCTTTACAAACCATAATGCAAATATTCCCGAAACCGCTCCAGAGCTCTACTGGGCTTTCACAAATCCGATATGGATTGTATGAGCAAACCAATTTAATAATACTGCGGAATGTCGAGGTCGCCATTCCCTACATTGCACGCATCGGCGTATTCGTAGGGAGCGGCGACCTCGACGCTCCAAATATTAATTTCTTTACCGCTTTTTTACTTTTTCTTTCCATTATGTTTATTCGCAAGAGTTAAACTGTACACAACGGATTTAGGATTATGAATTTCAAGGAGAAAGATATGTATAACGTACTCATTTGTGATGACGACGAGGCAATTCTCGAATCGCTGAGAATTTATCTCGACAACGAGGGCTACAAGGTTTTCACCGCATCAAACGGCGAGGAAGCGCTGAAGGTTATTGAGGAAAACAAAATTCACTGCGTTGTTCTCGACATAATGATGCCGCGCCTTGACGGGCTGAAAGCAACGCTGAAAATCAGGGAGAAATATAATTTTCCGATTATTCTGCTTTCGGCAAAAAGCGAGGATACGGATAAAATAACGGGGCTGAGCTTCGGCGCAGACGACTATGTTACAAAGCCGTTCAATCCGCTTGAGCTTGTTGCAAGAGTTAAATCCCAGATAAGGCGTTATGTAAACTTAGGCTCACTTGAGCACAAATCAAGTCAGCTGATAACGGGCGGCATTGTGCTTGATACCGACACTAAAACCGTTACGGTTGACGGCAGCGAGGTTAAGCTGACTGCAATGGAATATAAAATACTTGAATATCTTATGCAGAATATGGGCAAGGTTCTTTCCTCCTCGCAGATTTACGAAGCAGTCTGGAACGAGCCCTCATACACAAGTGAGAAAACCGTTACAGTGCATATCCGAAACATCCGCGAAAAAATCGAAATCAATCCTAAAGACCCGAAGTATCTAAAGGTGGTGTACGGACTTGGCTACAAATGCGAAAAAATTTAAATATTCATCAATTTGCAAAATATTATGTGTTATTCTCTGCGCAGTAAGCTTCTTCTTTGCCGTTAAAATCGGAGTTTTAGCAGTTTTATCCTTTGTCTACGAAGAGGATAGCTACTCAAAGCCCGAGCAATCGGACAAAATGACCGACTGGACTCAGAGCGATATCTTTTTCTCCGAGCTTTCAAGAGATGCCGGATACGCAATAAAGGGCGTTGCATATGACGAGGATTACAAAATAGTTAAAAACAAGCTTCTTCAAAATAAGGAAAAGATAGTAAAATCAGCATATAAGCAGGTTGTTAATCTTAAAAACGAAAACAAGAAGCACTTTGATGCCGAGGATGTGGGCAATTACGAGGGTATCGATGAACCTGATGAGGATTCTGAACAGACAACTGCGGCAGTTCAGGGAGAGCCCGAAACAACTGAAATGAATATTGAAAGCTTTGATAAATATAATAACAGCGCCCCGTTGGAGGGCTGTTTCAGCATTGAGATTGACGGCTCATACTACAGCGATATGTTCGTTAAATCAAACGATACCGAGGAAACCCTTGCAAAGCGTTTTGATGAAAGCTATCAGTCCTGGGCGCAGGAATATATTGATAATATATACTATAATTCAGACGGTCATAAAGCAGGCAGCGAGCTTTGCTATTACTCATCCTTCGGCGAATTAACGGAAAAGAATGTTGAAAATTTCAGCGAAAATGCGGTTTTCGGCAGCGATATTTATTTTATCCTTAAAGACGGAAAGGCACTTTATAAAGGTATTGATAAAACTGTTGCCGAGGGGTTATCGGAAAGAATCAGAATAGCAACCGAAATCTCGGATAAAATTACTCTTTATCTTTATATCCCGAAGGTCAGCGCGCTGAATAAAACCGATCTGGCGTCAACTCTTAACACAGGCAACAAATATTCGCTGATTAAGCAATTCCACAGCGTTGCAACTAATTATTACGACAATCTCACAAAATATGCCGCTTTAAGTATTGTTCTTCTTGTTTTAAGCTTTGTTTTCGGCATTTATTATTTAACAATTGCAGGCAAGCGCAGCAAAAAAGAGCCTGCAAAGCTGAGATTCTACGATTATGTTCCGCTTGAGCTTGGTCTGGGCATTGCAGGCGGCGCAGGCGTTGGCGCTTTAGCTCTGTTTGTTAACCTTATTGAATCGCAATTAATAATCCCCTACAGTATGATTACTGCCGAGGCGCTGCTCGCCATAGCTTGCGTTTGCTGGGCAGGACTCTTTATGGTATGCTGCTCTGCTGCAAGAAACATCAACAGCGACAGAAAGTTTTATAAGCACCTGCTCACCTTCTGGATTGGATATGCAATATGGAAAGCGGCTTCATTTATCGCCGCGCTTACCTCTAAAACCTACAAAAAAATTGAAAACAGCATTTCAGATACATTTGCCTACAAACCAACCAGGTTTAAGAGAAACGTTATATTGCTTGCGTGTCTGTGGCTTCTTGCAAATGTGCTTCTGATATTCTTCGGAATGCTTTTTGCCGTTGCCGGAATCCCTGCAATAACCGTTATTGCAATAATCCTCCTCATTGTCGGCAATTATCTGACGCTTAAAAAGGTTGCTCAGTATATCAAAAACCTTGATTTAATAATTGACGCAAGCTCGCGCCACGAGGACGTTATGCTCGACTTTGAAACGCTTGATAATTCGCTGAGAATTCTTGCCGAGGGTATGCGCTACACAAACGCAGAGCTCCAGAACGCAATCAACAAGGCGGTTAAGGATGAGCGCCTCAGAACCGAGCTTATCACAAACGTTTCCCACGACCTCAAAACTCCGCTGACCTCAATCATCACATATGTTGACCTGCTTTCAAAATGCGATATCAAAGATGAAAAGGCGCAGGAATACATCAAAGTGCTTGACGAAAAGGGCTACAAGCTGAAAAGACTTATTGATGACCTTATTGAAGCGTCAAAGGTAACCTCGGGAAATATCACAATCAACCCCTCGGTTATGAACCTCTCAGAGCTTTGCCTGCAGGCAACGGTTGACGCGCAGTCGGAATTTGAAAAGGCAGGGCTTGAGCTCATAGTCAAGCAGGGAGAAAATCCCGTTATCGTTTTTGCCGACGGAACAAAAACGAACAGGATTATTGAAAACCTGCTCTCAAACGCGCGCAAATACAGCGCAAAGGCTTCAAGGGTTTATGTTAACGTCTACGAAGAAAACAATATGGGCGTTTTTGAAATCAAAAACATTTCTGCAAGAGCGCTCGACATAACGCCCGAGGAGCTGACAGAACGCTTTGTTCGCGGCGACGAGTCAAGAAGCGAGGAAGGCAACGGACTCGGACTTTCGATTGCAAAAGAGCTTGCCTCGCTGCAAAACGGCAGACTCGAGCTTTCAATCGACGGCGATTTGTTCAAAGCAAAAGTTATTTTACCAACTAAATAAAACAAAACGGCTGTGATTTTTCACAGCCGTTTTTTAAACGTATTTCAAAACATCAATAATATCTTCAATTATCGGAACATCGCTTCTTAAATCCTGGTCCTTAAACCAGCCGTGGTTCATACGAATTGCGCCCATCCCCGCTTCAAGAGCACAGCGGATATCATTAATCGGATGGTCGCCGACATAAATGCACTCCTCGGGCTTTAAATTAAGCTTGTCTGCGGTATATCTGAGCAGCTCGGGGTCGGGCTTGTGAACACCGACATCACCGCTTACAACAACTATATCGCAGAGCTCCCTGAGTCCGCTCATATCCATTTTATGATTTTGCAGGTATGACGGACCGTTTGTAACAACGCCCGTTATATATCCCCTGTTTTTAAGTTCCTGCAAGAGGGGCTTTGAGTTTTTAAATATAACATTATGGTCGCCAAAGGTAACATCATAATGCTCGGCAAGCACCTCGGCAGGCGGAGCATCCTTCCAGTCCCACATATCAATCAGAAGAGTGCACCACTCAACCCTGTTAACATAGCCGCCCTTGCCCGTTATGCGCATATCCTCTTTGCACTTTTCACGTTCCTCATTTGAAAGCTCGGGACGGAATGTATCAAAATAGGTATCCATATAATGCTCAAAGGCTTCGGTTCTGTCCTGCAGGGTTTCATCAAAATCAAATAATACTGCTTTTATCATTTTCAAGCTGTTCCTTTAATTCATCGAGGGAGGAAAACTCCTTTTCCTCTCTCAAATATTTTATGAGCTCAACTCTGATTATCTCTCCGTATAAATCGCCGTCAAAGCCGAAAATATGGCTTTCGCTTATGGGCTCATCAAGTTTAAAGCTCGGGCGTATGCCGATATTGGTTAACGCCTTATAAAGCCTTCCGCCGATTTCAACCCTGCTTTCATAAACGCCGTATTTCGGAACGGTTAAGCCTTCGGGGATTGACTGATTAATCGTTGGAAAGCCGATAATTCTTCCTCTTTTATCGCCGCCCTCAACCTTGCTTTCATAGGTGAAATTATATCCCAGCATTTCATTTGCGTCCAGAATATTACCCTCTTTTAAGCAAGTTCGTATGCGAGAGGAGCTGATGGGTTCGCCCTTGAAATCAAGATGCTCAAGGATTCTTACCCAAACATCCTTTTTTTCAAGATAACTTCTGAGGTCAACTGCCGACCACATCGCATTTTTGCCAAAGCGGAAATTATATCCGCAAAGCAGAGTCTGAGCGCCAAGCTCATCAAGAATTATTTTATTGATAAAATCCTCTTCGCTCAAATTTTTC
>CAMYWU010000025.1 GCA_947302895.1 uncultured Clostridia bacterium
ATGAATTGTAGGGGTCGGATATCATCCGCCCGTTTTTAATTATGAATTATGAATTTCGGGAGCAAAGCTCCGATTATATTTTGGGACGTCGAGGACGCCGTCCCCTACGTTGCACGCTCAAACGAGTTTTGTAGGGGATGACGTCCTCGGCATCCCGTTTATCCATTGTTTGAGGCGCAGCGCCGCCGAGTAACCAATTGAACATTATGCGTTTTCATCAACGATATACTTTTTAAGAGGCTTAACCGAAATCAATGCAAGGCAAACAATAACGGTTATAATTGTTTCGGGAACCATATAAATTCCGTTATAAACAAGGGAATATATAATTGAAAGAAGCTGACCCGAAAAATGATTAAGAATGCTCTGAGAAAAGCTGCCCTTCATTGATTCGGTGAAAAACCATTCTGCATAGCTTCCCCAGAGAATCCATCCCGAAAGAAAATGCGCAAGAAAGCGAAAAACGCAAACTGTGAAAGCGCCGAGGGCAAAGGCTTTTGTTTCATTCTTGATTTTGTTTTTATACATTCCCGAAAGACCAAGAAGAGTAAAGGCAATGAAATAATCAAGAATTGCCATAAGAATTATGTTTACAACCGACCTTGCCGCATTTGCCGAATCATACATTCCTGCAAAAGCATTTGAGGAGGTTGCGCCGAGAACAATCTGAATAAGGCTGAAAACAAAGCCCGAAAGCAAGCCCCATTTCATACCGTATTTATATCCGATAATAATTATCGGAACCATTCCTGCAATAGTCAGCTCGCCATCATAGGGGAGCTCAATTGCAAACGCAAAAAGCACGGCTGAAATTGCGATTAAAATTCCCGTTGTTGTTAGTCTTTTTGTTTTTAGTTTCATTTTAATTCTCCTTTCAACTAAAGGCAGGGCAAGGTAGGCATTCGGGATTCGAACCAAGTAAGGTTTTGCCCGTCCATTTTTCACAAATACTGCGTTAAAGCGCCTTGTAAGGCGCCAGCCTTGCTTCATCGCTTTGCCTTGTCTTTGCAAAAAATGAACAGGGCAAAACTGCGAAGCACCTTAAATTGTATAGTTTGCGTTCATTTTGACGTTTTTTGATGCAGGCATACTGTCGTATGTCAAGACAAAAAGCGACAAAAGGGGCGTTAAATATGCAATTTAAGGCTTGCTTGGTTCGAATCCCGAATGCCCAAACAGAAAAGCCCCGAAAACTCGGGGCTTTGGTGATTTTATCCGTCTTGCGAATCTGCATTACCAGACTGCTTATGGGTATAATCTCAGCTCAGAAAAAATCCTTTGCACCCCTGACTTATTTAGTTCTTTGGTATTATATTATGATTGGTTTAATTTGTCAATATTAATACTTTGAATATGCGGTGTAGTTGGTTTTCCCGCCAACCTTTCTTTTAAGGGTGAAATTCTTTCCCTTTCTTGAAACGCTGAGCTTAACCTTCTTTGGCGAAACTTCATAGCAAACCTTATATGTACATTTAATTATTCCGCCGCTGCAGCTCATATTTATTTTTATGGGATAGCTTGTATTATTCTTAAACTTGAAATCCTCGCTGCCCCAATAAATTGCAGCGTCTCTGCCAAGAGGACAATAGGTTACTCTCTGGGAATGCTGATGGCGCTCAACAATTTTGAAGTTTGCAAGAAGCGCAGCGTTAAACATTGTTGAAGCAACCTGGCAAACGCCGCCGCCAACGCCCATTGTATGGCTGTTAGGACCTGTGAAAACATATGCTTCCTTATAGCCCTTTGCGGTTGTTCTCTTGCCAACAGTTTTATTAAACGAGAAGGTTTCGCCGGGATAAACAACGGTTCCGTTTATTGCCTTGCAGGCAAGCTTAAGGTTGTTTGTTCTTTTTTTATTATTAACATACTTTGTTGAATAGCTTGCATAAACCTTGCTGTAGCTCGATGAGATTTTTGCGCTGACATCGCCGTATACGGTTGTTTTATTGTTGTTAAAGCGTCTGTATGCTCGAACTCTTGCATAATAAACAGAATTGTTCTTAGGAATTGCAACGGTTTTTGAGGTTGTTGAGCCGTTTGCAACATCAACACTCTGAACGCCTTTTTTGAAGTTTTTATCGGCTGAATACTGAACAATATATCCGTTGCTTGTTGCCTTGCTCCAGCTGATAACAAGCTTGCTCTTATCCTTTGTTTTTGCAACGCTCTTCATAGAAACGGTTACGGGCTTTGAAGAGGTAAGATAAACAGCGCTTGCATCGCCTGTAAGAGTTGTTGAGCCTGAGGTTTTATATGCCTTAACTATAAAATAGTAGAGGTAGCCTGCGCTTCTGTCCTTAACAGTGCAGCTATTTGTTTTAACGGTTGCATAAAGCTTTGTATTCTTTCCGTCCTTATCGCAGGTATAAACCTTATAGCCTGTTACAGCATCATTGCTCTGAGAAGCCCAATGAAGCTCAAGCGAATTTGTTTTATAGTTGGTTGTTGATAAGGATGTAACCTTATTAGGAAATACATTTGCCTTTAAGGTTTTTGTATCTTTAAAGTTGCCGATACCTGTGAATCTGAGGGTTGCGCTCTGAACGCCTGTTTTATCGTAGCCCGAAGCGCTGAAGGTATAATCAACACCTTCCTTAAGAAGAGTATTTCCATAGTAAACCTCATAGGCAGGCGCCTTATTCGGATTAGCCTTTGAAATGCTTTTATAGGAAATATCGCTGCTGTTAAGCGAATGAGCGCTGATGGTGAAATCTTTTGAAAGCTCACCGCTGTATTCGCCCATACCCTGTGCGGTTACTGTTGCTGTTCCTGCGTTGGTATTGTTTAAATACGTAAGAGTATAGTCCGTATCAAGAACAAGAACATTATCATTTACTTTAAGAGTAACATCGGGCTTAATCTCGCTTGCGTTATAGGTATAGCTTGCGCTATCAAGTGTTATCTCCCCTGTTGAAATATCAACGGGCATTAATGCAAATGCCTTTCCTGCAAAAGAAAAGCAAATAACAAACAAAGTTAAAATACTTATTAATCTGCTGAATTTTTTCATAATCATAATACCTTTTCTATCATTATTTATTCTGTCCGTAGTAAGCGTTTTTGCCATGCTTTCTCTGATAGTGTTTATCAAGAAGATAGCTTTCAATTCCAATATCGGAATCCTTGCTGAGAGATGCAACAAGCTCGGTCCGGTGAGCCATTTTTGCAACCTCTTCGAGAATCAAAGCATTTTCAACTGCCTTGAATCCATCCTTACCCCAGGTAAAAGGTCCGTGGCGGTGAATAAGCACCGCAGGGCATTCATCGGGGCTGATACCTCTTTTTTTGAAATCCTCGGCAATAACCTTGCCTGTATTGAGCTCATATGCGCCGTTAACCTCTTCTTCGGTAAGCCCCCTTGTGCAGGGAACAAAGCCGTTTGCAAAATCAGCATGGGTTGTTCCGTAGGCAGGAATATCCCTGCCTGCCTGAGCCCATGAGCATGCCCATGAGGAATGGGTATGAACAATTCCGCCGATATTCGGAAATGCGTTATAAAGCTCCATATGAGTTGGTGTATCCGATGAGGGATTGAGCTTACCCTCAACCTTGTTGCCCTTTAAATCCATAACAACCATATCATCGGCTGTCATCTTATCATAGGGAACGCCCGAGGGCTTGATAACAAACAAGCCGCTTTCCCTGTCTATCTCGGAAACATTGCCCCAGGTTAAAACAACAAGATTATATTCAACAAGCTTTAAATTCGCTTCAAAAACTCTTTGCTTTAATTCTTCAAGCATTATTATACTCCTAATTTATATGCAACGTCGTTAAAGAATAATTCTTTTCTGAACTCGTTAATTTCAGTATCCTTATTGATATGAACAAATTCAATGCCCATAATTTCAGCAAAATCACGCATATGCTCTGCTGTAAGGGTATATGAAAGAACGCTGTGGTGTGCGCCGCCTGCATAAATCCAAGCCTCAGCAGAGGTCTGAAGACACGGAAGCGGTTTCCAGAGAACGCCTGCAACAGGAAGCTTCGGCATATCGTTTTCCTGCTTTTTGCATTCAACATCGTTAACAATCATTCTGAGTCTGTCGCCCATATCAACGAGGGTAACAACTATTGCATTTCCTGTCTGAGCCTTGAAAACAAGTCGAGCAGGATCCTCTCTGTCGCCGATTCCGAGGTGGTGAACCTGAATCTTTGCCTTTTCTGCGGCGATGCTCGGGCAAACCTCAAGCATATGGGAGCCGAGAAGCATTTCATTACCCGGCTCGAAATGGTAGGTATAATCCTCCATAAATGCGGTTCCGCCGTTCATTCCCTCGCTCATAAGCTTCATAATTCTTGTCATAGCGGCAACCTTCCAGTCGCCCTCTGCGCCGAAGCCATAGCCCTGGCGCATTAAATCCTGAGCTGCAAGACCCGGAAGCTGCTTTAATTCCTGCAAGTCCTCAAAATTAGTATGGAATGCACCGAAGCCGCCTTTTTCAAGGAACTTTTTAAGCGCAACCTCTTCCCTTGCCTGATAGCGAACCGATGCAATATTATCGGTATCCATTTCGTAATTTGCTTCATACTCAGCCATCTGAGCATCAATTTCTTCCTCGCTTACAGCGTTTACACACTTGATAATATCGCCAACTCCATAGTGGTCAACCTGCCAGCCGAGTTTAATCTGAGCTTCAATTTTATCGCCGTCGGTTACTGCAACATTTCTCATATTATCGGAGATACGAAGAACACGGAGCTTTCTCGATTCCATTGCGCCAACAGCAGCTCTCATCCAAACGCCGATTTTCTCCTGGAATGCTTCATCCTTCCAATAGCCTGCTGCAACCTTTTGCTTCATTCTCATTCTTGCAGTTATGTAGCCATGCTCTCTGTCGCCGTGGGCGGACTGGTTGAGATTCATAAAGTCCATATCAATATCGCCCCACGGGATATCACGGTTATACTGGGTATTAACGTGAAGGAAGGGCTTTTCAAGAGCGTTGAAGCCCGCAATCCACATCTTTGAAGGCGAGAAGGTATGCATCCAGGTTATAACGCCTGCGCAATTGGGGTTGGTGTTTGCTTCCTGCATAATATCAAGGATTTCCTTTGAGGTTTTAACGCAGGGCTTTGCAACAACCTTGCAGGGAAGATTTTTGCTCCACTCCGATGCCATTTCCGAAGAATGCGCATCGATTGTTTCAAAAATCTCTTCGCCGTATAAAAACTGTGTTCCGACAACAAACCAAAATTCATAATCTTTAATAGCCATATAAATAATCTCCTTAAATTATTACCTTATTGCCTCCCTTGTAAAGGGAGGGGGACCACGAAGTGGTGGAGGGATGGTCGTTTCCTATAAGAACTACTAACGGCAACTATAAACACCTTCAACGCGTTCTTAATCACTGCGACCATCCCCTCTGTCACCCCGAAAGCCATTAGACATTTCGTTAATACCAATGGGCGACATTTCCCCTTTGGCAAGGGGAGCAAAAAGGTTTCTCGCTACGCTCAATCAATATTCAAGTATGCAACCTTTTCCGCTTCAAGCGCTGCAACATAAGTTTTCATATATTTTTCAAAGCCTTCAACATCCTCGGGGTCGGGATTGATGGTTGAGCTCTTGCAGGAAGCAAAAACCTTCTCTTCAAGATAATTCTCAAGCGGCTTTTCGTTTTCGGTTGCGTATTTGGCAAGAACAGCCATTCCCCATGCGCCGCCCTCGCTTGCAGTTTCCATAACCGAAACGGGTGCGTTCATAGCGCCTGCCATAAGCTTCTGGCCAACAACGGGGGTTTTGAAAAGTCCGCCGTGCCCCATAAGTCTGTCTATCTTAACGCCCTCGTTTTCAAGGAATTTCATTCCTATCTTAAGGGTGCTCATAGTGCTGTATATCTGGGCTCTGAAAAAGTTTGCAAGATTGAAGGCGCTGCCCTGACTTCTTAAAAACATCGGTCTGCCGTCCTGGGTATGAGAAACAGGCTCGCCCGAGAAATAGTTTATATTAACAAGTCCGCCGCAATCCGCATCGCCCGAAAGAGCTGCTTCATAAAGCAAATCATATATCTTGTATTTCGGCATATCGCTTCCGCTTGCCTTTGCAAACTCAGCAAAAATATTAACCCAGTAATCAAGGTCCGTGCAGCAGTTATTACAGTGAACCATTGCAACATCGCTGCCCGAGGGAGTTGTTACTATATCAATCTCCTCGTAAACCTTTTCAAGCGGTTTTTCAAGAACAACCATCGAGAAAATCGAGGTTCCTGCGCTGACGTTGCCCGTTCTTTCGGTTATGCTGTTTGTTGCAACCATACCCGTTCCTGCATCGCCCTCCGGCGGACACATAAGTATTCCCGCCTTGAGGTTTCCGCTCTTATCAAGGAGCTTTGCGCCCTCCTCGGTAAGACATCCTGCGTTTTCGCCTGCAACAAGAACCTTGGGAAGTATTTCCTTTATATCCCAACTGCAAGCCTTAACCTTCTCGAGCGCTGCAAATTTATCAAGCATATCAGCGTTATAATCCTTTGCGGCGCAGTCAATCGGAAACATACCCGAAGCTTCGCCTATGCCGAGAACCTTTTCTCCGCTGAGCTTCCAATGTACATAGCCTGCAAGAGTTGTTAAAAATGCAATATCGTTTATATGCTCCTCGCCGTTTAACACCGCCTGATAGAGATGGGCAATGCTCCAGCGCTGAGGAATATTGAAGCTGAATAGCTCCGTAAGCTCGGCAGCTGCCTCGGCAGTTATTGTGTTTCTCCAGGTTCTGAACTGAGCAAGCTGATTGCCGTTTTTATCAAACGGAAGATAGCCATGCATCATTGCAGAAAAGCCTATCGAAGCAAGCGAGGTTATATATTCCCCTGTTTTTGCCTTAACATCCTCGTTAAGCTCTGCATATGCGCTCCGGAGTCCTTCCCAAACCTGTGAAAGAGGATAGGTCCATATTCCGTTTTCGAGGCTGTTTTCCCAGGTGTAGCCACCGAAAGCAATCGCATTGCAGCTTTCATCAATAAGAACCGCTTTAATTCTCGTTGAACCAAATTCAATTCCGAGCGATTCCCTGCCGCTTAGTTTAAAACCGTTCACAAAGCACCTCCGATATAGGTTTACGCCGTTTTGAGCAAAACCTAAAATAAATCATTGTTATAATACTATATAATAAAAAATTTTGCAAATTAATAATTTATTAAGAATTATTACAAAATTTTATCAGCCGGGAAAAATTCCCGACTGATACTATTTTAACAGCTTATGAACTTTGCTTTTATATTTAACCTCATAGAGCATCATCAGCCTTGAAAGCATCAATTCATACGCAACAAAAACAGCGTTTGCAAGCGCCATTAGTATGACTATTCCGAATTTGCCCCAGGGATTATCAAGCGGTATGCCAAACGCATAGATTAAAAGTGCCTGAGAGGATACAACTCCTGCGTTGAAAATCAACAGTTTAACAAGAAATGAGAAGAGTTTTGGCTTTATTTTTTCAAGGCTGTCTTTAATTATTGTATAGTAGCCAAAGAAGAATGCATATGTTAAAGCGCATTCTTTATCCGGCAGAAAAAACACCGAAATAACCGAAATTGCAACAAAGGTTATCAGAGCATATTTTTTGCCTGCAACATCGCAGATTATTGCGATTATCAGCGAACACATAAGCGGCGCAACATAGGTAAAAACCCATAGAACCGAGCCAAGAAACATAAGCGCAAGGCTCATTGCCGCAAGCAAGCCGCATATCGCAACAGGCTTTGTTTTCTTCATATAAATCAACCTTTCCCCTCCCCTGATAAAGGAAGGTATCTGCAAAGCAGACTGAAGGATATTTGCAAAGTTTTGTTAGTTTTGTAATATTCTACTATAGTTGTTTTTATTTGTAAAGTTTATGAATTATTCGTAAAAAAATTGTTCAATTTTTATAAAGCGCTTTACATTCATAGTGTCAAAATATATAATTGTTTTATCGAAAAAAACAAAAGAGGTGTGTTTTTTTGAAAAAAGCAATAGCAATACTCCTGTCCGTCATAGTTATAGCATCTTCATTTGCGGCTTGTGCTTCAAAGGACGGAAAAAGCTCCAAGGATTCGGGAGACCTTTCAGATGCGGTAAACGAATACGGCTTTGAAAGCGTTGAGGCAACCGATAAAAACGGCGAGCCTGTAACCGATAAGAACGGCGAAAAGGTAACCGAGCTTGTTCAGGTTCTTTATGAAAAGGATAAAAAGGGCAAAACAATTGCAAAGCTCCTTGATGAAAACGGAGAGCCTGTTACAGATAAGGACGGCAAGGAAGTAACCGTTAAAACCGATTACGATATGGATGATTCGGGAAAGAATGATTCGGGTAAAACCGAAAATTCAAGCGAAGAAAAGGTTCCGACAACTAAAGAGCAGAAAACAACCGCTTCAACAACTCAGAAAAAATCCGGCGGCGAAGCAACAACGGAGAGCGAAATAACAACTCTTGATTATAAAAAGGATAAGGTTCCGACAATTTCCGACGCTATCAATTCCAAGAGCAAAAAGGCTGTTGAATTTGATTCAAGAGACCAGCAGATTGTTAAATCAATGCTCGAGGTTCCCGAGCTGTACACATACAGCTACGAAAATAAGGACGGAGTTCCGATTGCTCTTGCAACCCACGCAGCACTCTGGATGGCTGAGAGAGAGGATTTAAACACCTCAACCTATGCATCGGGAACAATCGTTCTTGACCTCTTCAAGTTTTTCGGACAAACAGTTGTTAATTTCAAAACAAAATGCAACGACGAGGGCAAAAACGATAAGATTAAGTATAATAAGAAAAACGACACCTTCACTATAACCGATTTTGAAAACCCGAAGCAAACCGTTTCAATCAAAAAGATTGAATACATCGGCAACAACAACTATTATCTTGTTACCGCAGATGTTTCAGGCGCAGGCAAAATAACAAAGGTTAACGCAATCATTCAGAAGAACAAGCTTGATATCGGACTCGGCTTCAGTATCAAAGCTCTCAAATGGCAGTAATAAAAAACAACCTCGGGTTTTCCGAGGTTATTTTTTTGTTTATAAATGAATTTTACTGCGCTGGGTTTTAATCTCGCTTTCGGGAGCCATATCAGAAGCTTTTATTGTATATATGTCGCTGTTATCAACATATATGAAGGTTCCGCCGTCGTGCAAAACAATCGAACCGCGTTTTGCCGTGAAATTAATATATGCATAGCCCTCTCCCACGGCTTTGACATTTCCGTTCTGGTCAACGGTAAGCACCGATTTGTTTTCGCTTGACCAGGTGTTTTTTGTGTTTGGATAATTCCACTGTGCATTCAGTTTTATCGTCTGACCAACCTTTAAAACAGGACAGCCGTATTTCATTGAAAGATATTTTCCGCTGTAGTTCGTATAGGTTGTTGAGTTGCTCAGATAAATCTTTGAACCGAGCTTATAGGTGGTTTCACGAACATTTCTTCCGTTATAATACGATATATGAAGAAGATTTTCGTCGCTCTTCTTTTGAGCTTCACGCAGATATATTGCGCCTGTTAGAACCTCTCCGGGGCGTTTGTTTTCCGTGTTTGCATAGTTGGTAAAGCTCTCGGGCTTATCCTTTTGAGAAACACAGTCATTAACATCGCAGGCAAACGAAAAATCATCCGCAAAATAACCGAAGCTGTTGAAAACCTGCCTTCCGTTATCATCAAAGCCGAAATACCTGCCGTTAACATAAGTTGGATGACCCAAGCCCATTTTCATATTCATTCCGTTATAGTATACAACAACGTAATCGGAAGCAATTGTATAGTACCACGCAGGAATATCAAGCTCCTCTGCACTCGGGTCAAAATGCGACCACAGTGCGTCGGCAAATACCCACCTGCCGCCGACATATGCCATAACCCACTGATGTCTGGCTCCGCAAAGCGAGCTAATATTTTTCTCGGTCAGCGTTGTTTTCATATCGCCCCTGTAGCCGATTATTGCAGCACAGGGAATGTTTTGCAGACGCAGCAAATCAACCATAAGTCTGCTTGCACCCTGGCAATCCCCTCGTTTTTGGCGAAGAACCTCAAACGGGAAAGAGGAGGTGTATAAATCCTGTTCAACATTATCGTGAACCCAGTTATATATTGCCTTATATTTCTGATAATCCGTTGTGCAGCCCGAAACGATTTTATCGCTTTCTTTTTTAAGAACACGGATTTGTTCAATTGAGCCGTTGCAAACCTGGAGAAGGTCTGTTTTATCCTTTTTCCTGATTGCTTCAAGATAACTGATGCTTGCATTATAGCGCTTAACCGACTCGTTATAAGCATATTCGTTTTCGTGAGGAGCAGGATTACCCGTTGCTTTAGTGATATTACGTGCGCAAACACGCTTGCCGCAGTCGCAGGAATAAAGAGTGTATCCGTCGAGAACTGCCGTAGGCTGAACAACGCTTACCTTATGCAGCTTTTCATGCCCCGTTCTTGCACACGGACCTGCATAATACTTACAGGAAACCGCAACCTCCTTGCTGTATGCGCTCAGCTTGGTCTCTCCTTTTTCAGCGGCTTTGATTTTATAGTAATATGTTTTTCCCGAGGCAACGCTTTCATCCTCAATTCTGCTTGTGTTTTTCTTTTTATCAAAATACAGCAACGCCTGGGAATCGTTAAGCTTTTTATACTTACCGTTCTTCCCTGTTTTTCTGTAAACAAAATACCATTCGGGACAGCCGTTGACTTCAATAACGGCATTTCCTCCGCCTTCATATGCAGAAGTGATTTTCGGTGCGGCAACGTAATAGCACTTTGCTGCTGCACTGCGTTTAGAATAGGTTCGCTTTTTGCCCTTATATGCCTTTACGGAATAATAATAGGTTTTCTTGTTTTTAACGCTCTTATCTATATAGCTTTTATTCTTTGTATCTGCAAGCTTTTTCCATTCGCCCTTTGCGGAGGTCTTTTTATAAATTCTGTAGCCTGCAC
>CAMYWU010000026.1 GCA_947302895.1 uncultured Clostridia bacterium
TGTAGCGTATATAAACGGCATCCTTGAACATAACGACAAAAGCGGGACTAAGTATCTCGACGGTAAGCTGGATTAGTAAGAAACATACCAAAGCAGATGTTTACAGATGCTTTGGTTATGGCGAGTTTCGGCTTTGTATTTCGCTCGCCCGAGGCGGCGAAACAAAGCCAATGGGGCACGCCCCAAACCCCGCTTTTTTAGGAGAACGATAATGAACAGAAATCATATTATGACCTTCAGGGTTAACGATAAAGAAAAGCAGATTATTGAGGATAAGGCGTATACCAAGTACGACACCTTGGCTCCGTATCTTCGTGATGCAGCGCTCGGTAAGGACATTTATGTTGTGCCCGGTCTGACGGGAATTGATGATGAACTGAATGCAATCGGTAACAATCTGAATCAGTTAACACGCCTTGCAAATATGGGTAAGATTGAGTGTGTTGACCTGTCCGAAACAAGAAATGAGGTAGCAAAGATATGGCGATTATTAAACTCACTTCTGGAAAAATATCAGTAGGCATTATCGTAAACTATGTCACGCAGAAAGAGAAAACCGAGGACAAATTAATCAGCGGCGTGAACTGCATGTCCGAGAGCGTACTCGATGAATTTGGAATGACAAAGCTCAAGTACAACAAGCTCGGCGGCAGAACATATTATCATATGATGCAGTCCTTCGCTGTGGACGATGATATCACGCCTGAGAAGGCGCACGAAATCGGTTTGCAGATGGCGGAGCATTGCTTCCCGGGATACCAGGTATTAGTTGCAACACACATCGACCGCCACCATACGCATAATCATTTTGTTATCAATTCCGTCAATATGCTTGACGGAAAGAAAATGGATGTGGCGCCGCAGGACTTAATTGCCATCAAGAATTACAGCAATGAGCTTTGTGAGAAAAACGGATTCAAAACAACCGAGGCAAAGACAGACAGGAACAGAGAACCCCGCTGGAAATTTGAAATCAAAATGATGGCGCTGCGGATGATGAAAGAGTCGTATTCTATGTCCGACTTCATTGAGAAAATGAAACTGCACGGAGTGGATGTTAAATACAATCCCGACTACAAGTATATGACTTACACCGACGCTAATGGTCACCGAGTCAGGGATGCAAAACTGTTTGATGAACGGCTGCTGAAAGAAAATCTGCAGACATACTTCTGGCTCGGCGGTTGTGAATCGCCGCTTGCGGAAACGATAGAAACATATGAAACGCCGAAGTCAGGCGACTGCACGACGGGATTGGACAACTTAATCTTTGATACGCTTGCAGCGCTGCCGACGCCGGACCCCGACTATGATAATTACGATTATTACAACATTGACGACCAAGTACTTGAAGTATTGGTTTTGAAAATGCGTGCGCACGGCTACAAGGTTACAAAGTCCGAACTCAACAAAAAGATATCCTACAATATGCCGTATGAGCAGGAACAGGAACAAGGTTTAATTTGGTAAGGAGAACACTATGGAAGATATTATTAAAGACGAAATCGCAAACGAAAAGGAAGATGAACTCGTATTTCTCACGCCGATGGATATATCCAAAATCATCGGTTGCTCCGTTCAGGCAGCGAGAGAATTATTTTACCGTGAGGACTTCCCGACTATCAAGGTCGGTAAAAACTTTAAAGTTATGAAATCCGCCTTCATTGACTGGTGCAGGTCAAGGAGAGTATAAAAGAAAAAATGGTTGAAATGTTTACCGCCTTATGTTAGAATAGCAATAGATTAAAAGAAAGAGGTGTCAGGATGATCAATACTTGCAAGTAAAATTTAACTAAGCAGGACAAGGGGTAATTGCGCCTACCTGCACTTGCAAGCAGATTATCTTATCACTCGTATCATTTGCCGTATTATGCCTTATTGTATGATATGGTATCATTATGCTATTGAGCTGCAGGGATACTCTCCTTGCAGTTTATTTTTGTATTAGGAGGCAAATGAAATGTCATTAATAAAAATCGAAAACCTTACATTTGCATATCCGGGTAGCTTTGACAA
The DNA here is from genome assembly GCA_947302895.1 of uncultured Clostridia bacterium. Lineage (GTDB taxonomy): Bacteria > Bacillota > Clostridia > Oscillospirales > Acutalibacteraceae > Eubacterium_R. Next base: position 2,017 of record CAMYWU010000026.1, read on the forward strand.
TGTTTTTGAAAATGCCAATGTTCAGATTGACAGCGACTGGAAGCTCGGATTTGTAGGAAGGAACGGCAGAGGCAAAACGACTTTATTACGGCTTATGTTCGGTGAATTTGAATACAGCGGAAAAATCATCAGTTCTGTAAAGTTTGATTATTTTCCTTACGAGGTAAAGGATAAAACAAGAATGGCGCTTGAGGTGCTTACAGAAGTTTGCACGACAGCAGAAGAATGGGAAATTATTAGAGAAGTGTCTTATCTTGATGTTGACACAGAAGGATTGTACCGACCGTTCTGCACGCTTTCAAACGGAGAGCAGACAAAGGTATTGTTAGCCACGATGTTTCTCGGACAAAACAATTTCCTTCTGATTGATGAACCGACGAATCATCTTGATGTTGAGGCAAGAGAGACGGTTGCAAAATATCTGAATAGTAAAAAAGGATTTATTCTTGTATCGCACGACAGAGCGTTTCTTGACAACTGTGTTGACCATATTCTTTCTATTAACAAGTCTGACATTGAAGTTAAAAAGTGCGATTTTTCAACTTGGCTTTATAACTTTGAAAACCAGCAGAGTCTTGAAATAGAGCAAAACGAAAGATTGCGAAAAGACATCAAACGGTTAAAACAGGCTGCAAGAAGAACGGCAGACTGGTCTGACAAAGTTGAGAAGACAAAAATTGGCGGATTTGATAAAGGCTATATCGGTCATATGTCAGCAAAGATGATGCAGAAATCAAAGAATCTGCAAAACCGTCAGAGCAAGGCGCTTGAAGAAAAATCCAAACTACTGAAAAATGTTGAATATGATGAGCAACTGAAAATACATTCTCTCTCTTATCATTCCAGTAAGTTGGCAGAATTTATTAAAGTATCGGTTACCTATGACGGAAAAGCAATTAATACGCCCGTCTCTTTTACTGTAAATAGCGGAGACAGAATTTTTCTTAATGGAAAAAACGGAAGCGGAAAAAGCAGCCTGTTGAAATTATTGTATGATGAAAGCATTTCATATAATGGAACGGTAATCAAAGGCTCCAACTTAATTGTGTCCGTCATACCGCAAGATACTTCGTCGCTTTCCGGAACACTTGATGAGTTTGCTTCCCAAAGGAATATTGACAGCGTATTATTAAAGGCAATTCTGCAAAAACTCGGTTTTAATCAAACCCAGTATGAAAAGAATATGCAGGAATATTCTGCAGGGCAAAAGAAAAAAGTGTACATCGCCGCAAGCCTTTGCGACAAAGCACACCTGTATATCTGGGATGAACCGCTGAACTATATCGATATATATTCAAGGCGACAGATAGAAAAACTTATCATAAGTTATCAGCCGACAATGCTTTTAGTTGAACACGATAAAGCATTTCAGGATGCAGTTGCAACACAGATAATAACTATTGAGTAATAGAAATATGGCACAAGAAACGGTTGCAAAGTGGTTGGCAAGCGGTTGACGTGCGTCCAAACATCCTTTGCAGTCGAAACAACACGCAGGCGTATTGTTAATGACTGCCGCGAATGTTTCTCCTTTCAGCGGCGGTACAAGTATCCGCCGCTGTATTATTTTCGGGTTGGCAATGAGTTGACATTCAAACCAACTCTAACGAACTAATGGCAACCCAAGTAAGCCATTCAAAAAATCGCATATTGCATATAACGCCTATTTAAGCCGATTTAGAGCGGTTTGCATAAAAATAAAGCAGGTTAAAAACCTGCTTTATTTGGTCGGAGTGACAAGACTTGAACTTGCGACCCCTTGACCCCCAGTCAAGTGCGCTACCACCTGCGCTACACCCCGATCGCTCATATACTATAACAAAGTATTACCCATTTTTCAAGAGTTTATTTGATTTTTTTCGTGTTTTTTTCAAATTCTTTTGATTTTTCTTGAAACGGGGAGGGGTATGTGGTAAAATATCTGCAGTAATTTTTCAGTTAAGGAAGTGGCAAAATGAGCGGACATAGCAAATGGAGCACTATTAAAAGGAAGAAGGGCGCAAACGATGCGGCTCGTGCAAAGATTTTCACTAAAATCGGCAGAGAGCTTGCGGTTGCAGTTAAAAACGGCGGTCCCGACCCGAATAATAATGCAAAATTAAAGGACGTTATTGCAAAGGCAAAGCAAAATAATGTTCCCAATGATAATATTGAGCGTATGCTTAAAAAGGCAGCTGGCGAGAGCGATAGCACAAACTATGAAGAAATAGTTTATGAGGGCTACGGTCCGAGCGGCGTTGCGGTTGTTGTTGAAGCGCTTACAGATAACAGAAACAGAACTGCGGGCGAGGTTCGCCATGCGTTTGATAAAGCAGGCGGAAATATGGGCAACCCCGGTTCGGTTACCTTTATGTTCTCACGCCAGGGTGTTATTATCATCGAGAAAGAGGATGTTGATGAGGATCAGCTTATGGAAGATGCGCTTGAAAGCGGCGCAACCGATTTCTTAACCGATGAAGAGGATATATTTGAAATCCGCTGCGAAGCAAACGATGTTACAGTTATTCGTGAGGAGCTTGAAGCAAAGGGATATGCCATTGTTTCCTCCGAGCCTGCCTATATTCCTTCAACATATACCCGTCTTGAGAGCGAGGATGATATGAAGAAAATGGCAAGAATGCTTGATATGTTTGATGATAACGACGACGTTCAGAATGTTTTCCATAACTGGGAAAATGAAGATGAATACGAAGGATAAAAAATTCCGTCCTGCACTGCAGGGCGGATTTTTTATCAATTACGAATGACGAATTACGAATGACGAATTGTAGTTTCTCACTTCGTTCGGTCAATTAATTTTGTTTATTTTTTATATATAATGCCGTGCGCAGCACCCGAAATTCGTAACTCGTAACTCGTAATTCGTAATTTTAATATTGTATATTTTTATTATGTATGCTATTATATAGCGGTATTAAAATATAATTTATATTTTAGGAGGATAGAAATATGTATTCCGATTATTATGATTCAATCAGCAAGGTCAGAGAAACCGATGGCGAAGTTGCAGACGCAATGGCGCTTGAACTTGGCAGACAGCGTGAAAACATTGAGCTTATCGCTTCCGAAAACCTTGTTTCTCCCCAGGTTATGGCTGCTATGGGTTCAGTTTTAACCAATAAATATGCAGAGGGTTATCCGAATAAGCGCTACTATGGCGGTTGCCAGTATGTTGATATCGTTGAGGATATCGCTATCAAGAGAGCCTGCGAGGTTTTCGGCTGCAACTATGCAAACGTTCAGCCCCATTCAGGCGCTCAGGCAAACATTGCCGCATATTTTGCTCTTATTAAGCCGGGCGATACCGTTATGGGTATGAGCCTTGATAACGGCGGTCATTTAACCCACGGCTCAATGGCAAATATTTCGGGTAAGTATTTCAATTTCGTTCAGTACGGAGTTGATGAAAACGGATACATTGATTATAACGAATTCAACAAGCTTGTTATAAAGAACAAGCCCCGCCTTGTTGTTGCAGGCGCATCGGCTTATCCAAGAGAGATTGATTTCAAAACAATGGCTGATATTGCACACGCAAACGGCGCAATGTTTATGGTTGATATGGCTCATATCGCAGGTCTTGTTGCCGCAGGACTTCATCAGAGTCCGTTCCCGTGGGCAGATGTTGTTACAACAACAACTCACAAAACCTTAAGAGGTCCCCGCGGCGGTTTAATTTTAACAAACAACGAATATATCGCAAGAAAGATTAACAGCGCTATCTTCCCGGGAACCCAGGGCGGTCCGCTTATGCATGTTATCGCAGGTAAGGCAGTTTGCTTCGGCGAGGCTCTTAAGCCCGAGTTTAAGGAATATCAGCAGAGAGTTATCAACAACGCTCAGGCTCTTGCAAAAGGTCTTACTTCAAGAGGTCTTAACCTTGTTTCAGGCGGTACTGATAACCACCTTTGCCTTCTTGATTTAAGAGGAACAGGCGTAACAGGCAAGGAGCTCGAGGCAAGACTCGACGAGGTTCATATCACACTTAATAAGAACACTGTTCCAAACGAGCCTCTTTCACCGTTTGTAACAAGCGGCGTTCGTATCGGAACTCCTGCTGCAACAACAAGGGGTCTTAATGAGGCTGATTTTGATAAGATTGCAGAATTTATCTTCCTTGCAATTAAGGATTTCGACGGCAATAAGGAATACATCACAAACGGCGTTGCAGATATCTGCAAAAAATATCCTCTTTACGAATAAAATAACTTCATAAAGAAATCGAGTTGTTTAAAATGAAAATTATACTTATCGGCATATTAAAGGTTATTCTTGAAATAATCTATGCTCCGCTGAAGCTTCAGAAAACAAAGAACAGAATTGTTTATCTCTCACGCCAGAGCAACGATAAAAGCCTTGATATGCGCCTTCTTGAAGAGGCAATCAAAAAGGAATGCCCCGAAACTGAGCAGGTTTTCAGACTCAGAATGCTTGAAAGCGGTCTTGGTGCAAAGGTTAAATATGCCCTGGGAGTTATCGGCGATATGTTTTATCTTGCTTCCTCGAAGCTTGCAATTGTTGATACATATTCGCTTACCGTTTCCTGTCTTCATCATAAAAAGAGCCTTAAGGTTCTCCAGATATGGCATGCGCTCGGCGCAACGAAAAAATTCGGCTGGCAGTCTGTTGGAACAAAAGAGGGCAGGGATGAAAAGCTCAGCAAGGCGCTTTGTATGCATAAGAACTATGATTATGTTTTGGCTCCGAGCAGTGAAACTGCAAAGTTTTATATGGAGGGCTTTAATGTTGGCGCAGATAAAATAAAAATCTGCCCCCTTCCGAGAGTTGATTATGTTACGGACGGACAGTCGAAAACAGGCGATTTCTTCTATAACAACCCGGGTATGAGCGAAAAGAAGCTCGTTTTATATGTTCCAACTTTCAGAGAGCGTGAGGAATATGCTGCCGAGCTGCTCAAAGCTGAGTTTAAAGATGCTGAGGGATATCAGCTTATTATAAGCCCCCATCCGCTGTCCCTGGTTAAGAAGGATGAAAACTATATTCCGAAAGGAAACTTCTCCTCCGTTGACCTTATGAAGCTTGCAGATATAATTATAACCGATTATTCTGCCTGCGCTTATGAGGCAGCGCTTTTGATGAAGCCGCTTTATTTCTTCGTTCCCGATTATAACGAATATATGAAGGACAGGGGAATAAACGTTAATATTTTCGAAGAGCTTCCGAGCGCAGTTTTTGAAAATGCTCAGGCTCTTGCAGAGGCAATCAAGGCTGATGAATATGATTTTAACAGCCTATATACCTTTAAAGAAAAATATGTTGAGCTTGCAAAGTCGGGCAATACCGAAACGCTTGCAAAGTTTATAAAAATGATTATAGGTGATTAAATTGAAAAGAGTTTTAACATACGGAACATTCGATTTGCTCCACTACGGTCATATTAATCTTTTAAAAAGAGCCAAGGAGCTCGGCGATTATCTTGTTGTTGCGCTTTCAACCGATGAGTTTAACGCAACCAAGGGCAAAACAGCTTACCATAGCTATGAAACCCGCAAGAAAATGCTTGAAGCTATCAGATATGTTGACCTTGTTATTCCCGAGGAAACCTGGGAGCAGAAAATCGACGATGTTAAAAACTATTATATTGATGTTGTTGTTATGGGCTCGGACTGGGCAGGAAGCGATAAATTTGATTATCTTAAGGATTATTGCGAGCTTGTTTATCTCGACAGAACCCCAGGTGTTTCAACCTCACGGATTAAGGATGAACTTGGTTTGAAGGAGGCTGAACACGGAAAGGATCAGTTGCCAGAGTAGAAGACAGAGCGCATTCCTAACAGGAAAAGACCATCCCTCCGTCTGCTTCGCAGCCACCTCCCTTTAGCAAGGGAGGCAATAAGGTTTATTATATGAGTTATAAAATATCAGATAATTTTTCAAATATGAAGCCCTCTGCAACGAGGGAAATACTTAAGGTAACGAGCCAACCGGGTATGATTGCCTTTGCAGGCGGTTCACCCGATACGAGCGCATTTCCCTGCGAGGAGGTTAAAAAGCTTTCCTCGCAGATTTTGAGTGAAAACCCTGTTTCAGCTCTGGTTTACGGAGTATCGGAGGGCTATGAGCCACTTCGTGAAAACATAAAATGCTGGCTTAGGAAAAATGATAATATTGGATGTGAAAACGATAGCATTATCATTACCTCGGGCGGAACTCAGGTTATGGATCTTGCAACAAGGGTTTTAACAAGCCCGGGTGATACCGTTATATGCGAGGAGCCTTCTTTTATAGGTTCGCTCAACTGCTTTCGTTCGCACGGCTGCAAATTAGTCGGCGTTGAAATAGATGATGACGGAATGAATATCGATAAATTAAGACAGGCGGTTAAGGATAATCCAAACGCAAGATTTATCTATACAATTCCGAATTTCCAAAACCCCGGCGGAACAACCCTTAGCCTTGAAAAGCGCAGGGCAATGCTTAAAATTGCAAAGGAAAACAATCTGATTATCCTTGAGGACGACCCATACGGCAAGCTCAGAACAGCGGGCGAGAGCCTTCCGACAATCAAGAGTATGGATAACGGCGAGAATGTTATTTATGCAGGCTCGTTTTCAAAGATTTTAGCTCCCGGAATCAGAGTTGCTTTTGCAGTTGTTCCGAATAAAATAGTTCCTGCTTTCACTATTGCAAAGCAGGTCAGCGATGTTCACAGCGGCGTGTTAAATCAGATGATTGTTTCCCGATGGTTTGATGAATACGATGTTGATGAGCATATAAGAGAGATACAGAAAATCTATCGCAGAAAACTCAATTTAATGTGCGATTGCCTTGATGAATACTGCTCCGACTTTATTTCATATGTTCGTCCCGAGGGCGGTCTTTTCATCTGGGCAAAGCTTGATGAAAAAATTGATATGATGCAGTATGTTAAAAAACTCCTTGAATACAAGGTTGCGGTTGTACCTGGTACTGCATTTATGATAGACGACACTGCTGAGTGTCATTATATACGCCTTAACTATTCAACGCCGAGCGATGAAAATATAGTGTTGGGTGTTAAGTCAATGGCGCAAGCCATTAATGAGTTAAGAGTTTAGGGTGGGCGTTGCCCACACCCGATTGGAGAATACTATGGCAGAAACAACAGAAAGAAAAAAGAGAAGCTTATCGCTGATACAGCCAACCTCGGTTCCGACTTTGGGAAACTATCTCGGAGCTATGAAGGGCTGGCCAACTTATCAGGAGAATTTTGATACAATTTTCGGCGTTGCTGATTTGCATTCAATAACTGTTCGTCAGGAGCCTGCAAAGCTCAGAGAGCAGACAACCCAGCTTTATGCGATGCTGCTTGCTTTGAGGCTTGACCCGGAGAAGGGAATAGTTTTTATTCAGAGCCACGTTCCCGAGCATTCACAGCTTGCATGGCTTCTTAATTGCTATACCCAGTTCGGCGAGCTTAACAGAATGACTCAGTTTAAGGATAAATCGGCTCAGCACAGCGATAATGTTAATGCAGGCTTATTCACATATCCCTGTCTTATGGCTTCTGATATTCTGCTCTATCAGGCGGACGTTGTTCCCGTTGGTGCAGACCAGAAGCAGCACCTTGAAATAACAAGGGATATTGCAGAGCGATTTAACGGCATTTACGGCAATGTTTTCACAATTCCCGAACCCTATATTCCAAAGCAGGGCGCAAGGGTTATGAGCCTTCAGAATCCCGTTTCAAAGATGAGCAAGAGCGACCCGAACCCGAAGGGAACGGTTTTTTTAACCGATGAGCCGAATGTTATTATGAAGAAGTTTAAGTCCGCTGTTACCGATAGCGAAATGAGCGTTCGCTATGCAGACGGCAAGGACGGTATTAATAATCTGATGACAATCTATAGCGCAATAACGGGCGATAGCTTTGAAACTATCGAACACGATTTTGCAGGAAAGGGCTACGGCGACTTTAAAAAGGCAGTTGGGGAGGCTGTTGTTGAGGAGCTTGCTCCCGTTCAGCAGAGATATAACGAGCTGATGAAGGATAAGGCATACCTCAAGGAGTGCTGGACCAATGGCGCTGATTTTGCCTCCCGTGTTGCAGGAAGAACGCTTTCAAAGGCAATGAAGAAAATCGGATTTGTTGCAAAATAAGGTGATTTTATGTTAAATATAACACCCTATCCAAAAGAGGTTGAAGAGCTTGACGGCTGTTTTACTCTTGATGAAAAACCGAGAGTTAAAAGCGATTTTAAGTTAGCTCTGATTAAGCCCTATGTTGATTTTGCAGACGATGCAAATATCATTATCGCAAAGGATGAAAGCCTTGCAAAAGAGGGCTATACTCTGAATGTTTCAGAAAGTGAAATAAGAATTGCCGCATCAAGCGAAATCGGCGCATACTATGCGCTTTTGACTATAAGAAAAATCTCGGGGCTCGACCTTGGTAAAAGGGAAGTGCCCTGTTGCATAATAAATGATGAGCCGTATTTTAAATGGCGTGGAATAAATGTTGATGAAAGCCGTCATTTTTTCGGTGAGGAGCAGATTAAAAAGGTTCTTGATTATATGTTTTTCGAGAAGCTCAATGTTCTTCACTGGCATTTAACGGATGACCACGGCTGGCGAATTGAGATAAAAAAATTCCCCCGTTTAACCGAAATCGCCTCACACAGGAAATATACCCATATCGGGGGCTGGAAAAGCTTTAAATGCGAGCATAAGCCCCACGGCGGCTGCTATACTCAAAAGCAGATAAAGAATATTATTTCCTATGCAGGAGAAAGAGGAATAAGCATTGTTCCCGAAATTGATTTTCCTGCGCACTGCATATCCGCTATGGCGGCATATAACGAGCTGATGTGCTTCCCGAAGAAGCAGGAGGTTATCGGGTATTTCTCATGGGATTATCCGAAATACAAAAGCCT
>CAMYWU010000027.1 GCA_947302895.1 uncultured Clostridia bacterium
GAGGGCGGCTGAAGCGCCTTTAACCCACTTCAAGTTAATTCAAAAACAATGTCTTTCAAGGAGGAAACAAATAATGGCTAATTTAGGTTTGGCACTTGCAATTTTAGGCGCTGCGCTCGCTGCTCTTATCAGCGGAATGGGCTCAGCAAGAGGCGTTGGTCTTGTTGGTGAGGCTGCTGCAGGTCTTATTTCAGAGGACCCCTCAAAATTCACAAAGGTTCTTATTCTTCAGATTCTCCCGGGTACCCAGGGACTTTACGGCTTCATTACCGCAATTATGGTTATGATTAAGATTCAGCTTCTCTCTGGTAATCCCGTTGAGCTTACAACAACTCAGGGGCTTCAGGTTTTCGTTGCCTGCCTTCCGATGACAATTGTCGGCTATTTCTCAGCTTTATATCAGGCAAGAGTTGCCGCTTCAGGCGTTTCGGTTGTTGCAAAGAAGCCCGAGCAGCAGTCAAAGGCAATGGTTCTTTCAGCAATGGTTGAAACCTATGCCGTTCTTGCACTTCTTATTTCACTTCTTATCATCCTCAGATTAAACTTCTAAAAGGCGGATTAAAAATGACAGGTCTTGAAAAAATTATTTCTCAAATTGAATATGAATCAAATGACCGTTGTCGCATTATTATTGAAGAAGCAAACAAAAAGGCTCAGGGTATTATTGACAGCGCTGAGGCTGAGGCAAGCGGAATTTTAAAAGAATCCGAGGAGCAAACTGCAAAAAAGCTTGAAAATATGAGCCAGTCGGCAGTCTCCTCCGCCGAGCTTGCAAAAAGCAAAATTCTTTTGAAATCCAAGCTTGAAATCATTGATGATATGCTTGATAAGGCGCTTAATGAAATCAGAGCGCTTGGCGATGAGGAGTATTTTGAAATTATCAAATCGCTCATCCTCAACAATGCAAAAGAGGGCGAAGGCGTTTTGCGCCTTAGCGCAAAGGATTGCGCAAGGCTCCCGAAGGATTTCCTTTCCTCTGTTAACAAGGCTTTGGGAGATAAGAAAATCGTTTTGGGCGATGAGGCTGATATAAACGGCGGTTTTCTTCTGATATACGGCGACATTGATATAAACTGCTCCTTTGATGCCATTGCTTCATCAAAGCGTGATGAGCTCCGAGATGCGCTAAACTCGCTTTTATTCAGCTAAACGGAGGGCAAAGCTTTGAAAAATAATGATAATTTATTTGCTGTTGCCTCCATTCGTGTTAAGGAAAACTCTCTTCTTTCAAAAAGCGATTTAGAACAGCTTATCAATGCTGAAAGCTATAAAAAAGCCGCTGCGCTTGTTGGCGAAAAGGGCTATGATATCAAAGAGGGCAGCGATTATTCAGCCGTTCTTGATGAAAGCCTGAATAACTCCTGGACGGATATAATAACCGCAGCACCCGAGGCTGAAGCTCTTAAGGCGCTGATTGTTAAAAACGATTTTCAGAACGTTAAGGCGATTTTGAAAGCTGAGGTTATGGGATATGATGCAAAGGATTATTTAACCCTTCCCTGCATCGTTCCTCCCGAGGAGCTTCTTGAAAAGGTTGCAAACCGCAGCTTTGAGGAGCTTCCCGAATTTCTCGGCAGCGCCGCAAAGGAAGCGCTTGAAATTCTTTCAAAAACCGAAAATGCGCAGCTTTGCGATGCTTTTCTTGATACAGCGGCGCTTGAAGCAATGCTTTCATTTGCAAAGCAAAGCGGCGAGGATATTCTTTGCGAATATATCAACACCTTCTGTCTTGCAGCTGATATAAAAACGGCATACCGTGCGATAAAAACAGGCAAAAGCTCTGTTTTCTTAAACACGGCTGTTGCTCAAAACGACTTCATCAAAAAAGACGATTTTGTTGAAGCAGCGCTTGCAGGCGAAGAGGAATTTCTTTCATATCTTTCCAAAAACGGCTTTGAGGCATACAAAAATGCGCTTGAGGAAAGCCCCTCGGCATTTGAAAAATATTGCGACGACAGGCTTCTTGAAATAGTTAAAAAAGCTAAAAGTACTGTTTTCGGCATAAGTCCGCTTGCGGCATATTCTGTTGCAAAGGAAGCCGAAATCAAGAGCCTTAGGATTATTCTTTCGGCAAAGCAAAGCCATATGCCGAGCGATATTATCAGGGAAAGGATGCGTGAGAGCTATGTATAGAATTGCGGCAATCGGCGATAAAAACAGCATATACGGCTTCGCCTCTCTTGGAATAACAATCTTCCCTGTTGAAAACAGCACCAATGCAATTAAGCTTCTCAGAAATCTTGCCGAAACGGGCTACGGAGTTATTTTTATAACTGAAAACATAGCCTCGCAAATTCAAAATGAGATAAATAGATATAACGATGAAGCGCTTCCTGCGATAATTCCTATCCCCGGCGTATACGGAAATACGGGAATGGGTATGGAGCAGGTAAGCTCCTTTGTTGAAAGAGCCGTTGGCTCTGATATTGTAAAGTAATAAAACTAACTTATGGGTGGTACACACATATGAGTAAAGGTACAATTTTAAAGGTATCGGGTCCCCTTGTTGTTGCAAAGGATATGAGGGACGCCAATATGTTTGACGTTGTTCGTGTAAGCGAACACAGACTTATAGGCGAAATCATTGAAATGCACGGCGACAAGGCTTCAATCCAGGTTTACGAGGATACCTCGGGACTCGGCACGGGCGAGCCCGTTGAATCAACAAACGAGCCCCTTTCCGTTGAGCTCGGTCCGGGGCTTATCAAAGGTATTTTCGACGGTATTCAGCGTCCTCTTGAAAAGATTATGGAGCTGAGCGGAAACAATCTTGAAAGAGGTATCGAGGTTCCCTCGCTTTCAAGAGATGTTAAATGGCATTTTAACGCAAGTGCAAAAATCGGCGATAAGGTTAAGGCGGGCGATGAGCTTGGTTTTGTTCAGGAAACCGATATTGTTCGCCATAAAATAATGGTTCCCCCGAAAATGAGAGGAACAGTTAAGGAAATCAGCGAGGGCGATTTCACGGTAACGGATACCGTTGCCGTTCTTGAAGGCGAAAACGGCGAAACCTTCAATTTAACTCTTATGCAGAAATGGCCTGTTCGTCAGGGCAGACCGTATAAGAAAAAGCTCTCCCCCGATATGCCCCTTATAACAGGTCAGCGAGTTGTTGACGCACTTTTCCCGATTGCAAAGGGCGGTGTTGCAGCAATCCCGGGTCCTTTCGGAAGCGGAAAAACCGTAACCCAGCATCAGCTTGCAAAATGGGCTGAGGCTGATATAGTTGTTTATATCGGCTGCGGCGAACGCGGCAACGAAATGACCGACGTTTTAAACGAATTTCCCGAGCTTATCGACCCGCATACGGGCAAATCACTTATGGAGAGAACTGTTCTTATTGCAAATACCTCCGATATGCCCGTTGCAGCCCGTGAGGCTTCGATTTATACAGGTATAACAATTGCCGAATATTTCAGAGATATGGGCTATTCGGTTGCACTTATGGCGGATTCAACCTCCCGTTGGGCAGAGGCGCTTCGTGAAATGAGCGGACGTCTTGAGGAAATGCCCGGTGAAGAGGGATATCCCGCATATCTTGGCTCACGTCTTGCTCAGTTCTATGAAAGAGCAGGAAGAGTTGAGGTTCTCGGAAGCAATGAGCAGGAGGGCGCACTTTCGGTTATCGGCGCAGTTTCGCCCCCGGGCGGTGATATTTCCGAGCCCGTTTCCCAGGCAACCCTTCGTATTGTTAAGGTTTTCTGGGGGCTCGACAGTGCGCTTGCATATAAGCGCCACTTCCCCGCTATCAACTGGCTTACCTCATATTCGCTTTATGCCGATAATCTCGGCAACTGGTTCAACGCAAATGTTGATTCTCAGTGGACAACTTTAAGAACAAGAATGATGGGCTTGCTTTCGGATGAGGCTTCGCTTGATGAAATTGTTAAGCTCGTTGGTATGGATGCGCTTTCCGCAACCGACAGACTTAAGATGGAGGCTGCCCGTTCAATCCGTGAGGACTTCTTGCATCAGCTTGCATTCCACGAGGTTGACACCTATACATCTCTTAAAAAGCAGTTTTATATGATGAGCCTTGTTCTTGAATACTACGACAGAGCAAATGCCGCACTCGAAATGAATGCAGATATTGAAAAGCTTGTTGCAATTCCTTCAAGAGAAGCAATAGGCAGATTTAAGTATATCAAGGAAGAGGATATCGACTCTGAATTTGAAAAAACTCTTTCACTTCTTGATAATGATATCAACGAAGTTATTAATGCAAAGGAGGAATACTGATGCCAAAGGAATACAGAACGGTTGAAGAAGTTGCAGGTCCTCTTATGCTTGTAAGAAAGGTTGAAGGCGTTAAGTTTGATGAGCTCGGCGAAATCGAGCTTATGAACGGCGAAACAAGGCGCTGCCGTGTTCTTGAAATCAACGGAAGCGATGCGCTTGTTCAGCTTTTTGAGCCATCAACAGGTATTAACCTTTCAAATTCAAAGGTTCGCTTTCTCGGAAGAATGATGGAGCTCGGCGTTTCAGAGGATATGCTCGGCAGAGTTTTTGACGGACTCGGCAGAGCTATCGACGGCGGCCCCGAAATCATTCCCGAAAAAAGAATGAATGTAAACGGACTTCCTATGAACCCCGCCGCAAGAGCTTATCCGCAGGAGTTTATTCAGACAGGAGTTTCCGCAATTGACGGACTTAACACTCTTGTAAGAGGTCAGAAGCTCCCGATTTTCTCTGCTTCAGGACTTCCCCATGCTCAGCTTGCAGCTCAGATTGCACGTCAGGCAAAAGTCAGGGGCAAGGATGAAAAATTCGCCGTTGTTTTTGCAGCAATGGGTATTACCTTTGAGGAATCGAATTTCTTCATTCAGTCCTTCCGTGAAACAGGCGCTATAGACAGAACTGTTATGTTCTCAAACCTTGCAAACGACCCTGCAATCGAAAGAATTGCAACTCCGAAAATGGCGCTTACCGCTGCGGAATATCTTGCATTTGATAAGGGAATGCACGTTCTTGTTATTATGACCGATATAACCAACTACGCAGACGCTCTGCGTGAGGTTTCGGCTGCAAGAAAAGAGGTTCCCGGCAGACGCGGTTATCCCGGATATATGTATACCGACCTTGCTTCAATCTATGAAAGAGCAGGAAGGCAGAAGGGCAAAGAGGGCTCAATAACAATGATTCCCATTCTTTCAATGCCCGAGGATGATAAAACCCACCCAATCCCCGACTTAACGGGATATATAACAGAGGGTCAAATTATACTCTCACGTGATTTATACCGCAGGGGTATTCTTCCCCCGATTGATGTTCTTCCCTCACTTTCAAGACTTAAGGATAAGGGTATCGGTGAGGGCAAGACAAGAGAAGATCATTCAAATACCATGAACCAGCTTTTCTCGGCATATGCAAGAGGAAAGGATGCCAAGGAGCTTATGGTTGTTCTTGGCGAGGCAGCGCTTACCGATATGGATAAGCTCTATGCAAAATTTGCAGATGAGTTTGAAAAGGAATATATCAACCAGAGCTTTTCGGTTGACCGCACTATCGAGGAAACCCTTGATATCGGCTGGAAGCTTCTCAGAATCTTCCCGAGAAGCGAACTCAAGCGTATCTCCGATGAGCTTTTGGATGAATACTATGATTAATTGAAAAGTGAAAATTGAGAATTGAGAATTTCGGGACCTGCGGTCGGCATTATATCAATCGGGTGCGGGTGTCCCACCCACAATTTTCAATTTTCCATTTTCCATTCTCAATTTAACAAGGTGAAATTATGGCAGTAATGAATGTAAACCCAACCCGAATGGAGCTTACAAACTTGAAAAGAAAGCTTGTAACCGCTCGCAGAGGGCATAAGCTTCTTAAGGATAAGCGTGATGAATTAATGCGCCGCTTTCTCGATTTGGTTCGGGAAAACAAGGAGCTTCGCCGTCAGGTTGAGGAAGGAATTAAAGAAGCGAATAAGCATATGGCAGTTGCACGCTCGGTTATGAGCGATGCGGCTTTGGATGTTGCGCTTATGATGCCCTGTCAGGAAATGAACCTTGAAATAACCGAAAAGAATGTTATGAGCGTTATGCTCCCCGTTTTCGATACTAAGCTCAAAACCGCCGATGAAAACGATATTTATTCATACGGCTACGCCTTCACCTCGGCGGATCTGGATGATGCGGTTAAAGCCCTTTCGGATATAATGCCGCTTATGCTAAGGCTTGCAGAGGTTGAAAAATCCTGCGCTCTGATGAGCGCAGAGATTGAAAAAACAAGGCGAAGAGTTAATGCGCTCGAGCATGTTATGATTCCGAGATATGAGGAAACAATTAAATATATAACAATGAAGCTTGACGAAAACGAGAGAAGCTCAACAACAAGACTTATGAAAGTCAAGTCAATGATGCTTGAAGAAGCTCGTCAGAAAGCTATATTGCACGATGCAGAAGTAAGCTAACGCTTGCTTCAATGAATTGCGACTTTGCCGCGTGAATTGCTCCTTAGGAGCGTGAATTGACCTGCGGTAATGAATTGCCTTCGGCATTGGGATGAGCAATTCAATTCATGGAGCGCAGCGAGAATTCATGGCAACGCCAATTCATGATGAAATCAATTCATACAAAATGAATTGCGATTGTATCGCATGATTTGACCTACGGTCATTAATTGCATAAATGCATGAATTGCCTTCGGCATTGGGATGAGCAATTCAATTCATGGAGCATAGCGAGAATTAATGGCAAAGCCAATTCATGATGAAATCAATTCATAAATAATGAATTGCATAAATGCACGAATTGACCTGCGGTAATGAATTGCCTTCGGCATTGGGATGAGCAATTCAATTCATGGAGCGCAGCGAGAATTCATGGCATCGCCAATTCATGATGAAATCAATTCATTAAGAACTTCAAACAAAAAACATCGGCTCCCGCCGATGTTTTTTGCTTTTATTTCTTCGTCGTTACATACTTACTCTTGCTCCAAGAGGAATAAACATTTTTGCCGTTTATCTTCTTGTATGCTCTTATGCGAACATAATATTTCTTCTTCGCTTTAAGGCTTTTAACGGTTTTGCTTGTTGATTTATAACCGCTGACGGTTACGGTTTTGTTTCCGCTCTTAAAGCTGCTGCTTGTTGAATACTGAATCTGATAGCCGTCTATGTTCGCAACTGATTTCCAGGTTACCTTGAAGCCCTTGCTCTGTGCGGTCAATCCCGATATTGTCGGTGCGCCGAGGTTTGCAACTGTCTTTTGTGCAACAAGAACTTTTCCGCAGACCTTGCAGTGACTTCCTTCCGTTTTGCCCGTTGCGGTAAAGGTTGCTGCAACTGCTTTATCCTTAACAGGAGTATGCTCGAGCATTTCAACATCTTCAACATACTTATCACCGCAGATTGTGCAGGTATATGTTCTCACTCCCAATTCGCTGCAGGTCGGGAGTGTTGTTACTGCGCTCCTGTATTCGTGCTCATCGCTTGCTGCAACATAATCAGCTCTGTAGCTGTCGCCGCAGACAGAGCAAGTATAGGTTGTATAGCCTCTGCTGAGACAGGTCGGCTCGGTAACAACCTTTTCATAGCTATGACCGTTTGCTTTAACAACCTCCTGTGCTGTTATTACCTTACCGCATACAGAACAGTGAGAACCCTCTGTTAAGCCTGTTTTTTCACAGGTTGGTAATACTGCTTCGTCCGTTTCGGGTGTATGGTCTGAAATCGGTATCATTTGCTGTTCAACAAGAATTTCACCGCAAACTGTGCAGTGGCTGCCCTCTGTTAAACCTGTTTTTTCGCAGGTTGGAGTAACAGCAGAATCTTTAACGGCAGTGTGTGATATTTTCGGTGTTTTTTCCGTGTATGAATCTCCGCAAATATTGCAGGTGTATCTGATTTCACCTTCTTCAATGCAGCTCGCATTTTTCGTTACAGTTGGTATATATGAGTGAGTATCAACTGTAGGGATAACCAAATAATCTATTTCGTTGCAAGTATTGCAAATTCTCATAGATAATCCATTCTTACAACCGTATGGAGCATTAGCTATTGACCACGAAGTCCAGTTATGCCCAAGCTCCGTAACAAAGCTATCCTTGTATGAATCACCGCAGCGAGTGCAGGTATGAGTAGTGTATCCTTGCTCCGTGCAGGTGGGAGCCGTTACAACGGGCTCATAATTATGACCGAGTTCATCTGTATAATCATCAATGTAAATATCACCGCAGCGGCTGCAGGTATGGGTTGTATAACCTTGTTCTGTACAGGTTGGTGCTGTTACTACGTATTCGTAATTATGACCGAGTTCGTCTGTATAATCATCAATATAGCTATCACCGCAACGGATGCAAGTATGGGTTGTATAACCTTGTTCTGTGCAGGTTGGAGCAGTTACAACGGGCTCATAATTATGACCGAGTTCGTCCGTATAATCATCAACATAACTATCACCGCAACGGCTGCAAGTATGGGTTGTATAACCTTGTTCTGTGCAGGTTGGAGCAGTTACTACGGGCTCATAATTATGACCAAGAGCGTCAATAGTTTCTTGCTTAATTAGGACTTCATTACAAGCAGAACAGTGCTTTCCTTCAGTAAGTCCAGTGTTAGTACAAGAAGGTTCAACAGCGTTATCAATCATTTCATTAATATGTGTTTTTCCCCAGTTTGTGTCTGTATTATTACTAACATATTTTTTTACAGCTTCATTATCACAATTTGCATTGATTTTGCCAACGCCATAAAACGCTGAATTTTCGATACTTGTTACGCTGTTAGGAATATCCATACTTGTTAAAGCACTGCAATTATAAAATGCGCCCCATCCTATACTTTCCACACTGTTTGGAATTGTTATACTTATTAAGCCTGTACAACCGTAAAACGCCCGACTGCCTATACTTGTAACAGTATTTGGTATCACGGTATTCTTACACCCCACAACCAAGGTGTTGCTATCAGATTTTATTATGGCATTGCAATTGTTTCGACTATCATAAACTGAATTTTCGCTGTCCACAATAATACTTGTTAATCCGCTGCAATTATTAAATGCAACATCGCTTATAACTTTTACACTGTCTGGAATCGAGAGACTGGTCAATCCGCTGCAACCAGCAAATGCTAAAGCTGCAATGTTAGTTACGCTGTTTGGAATTCTTATGCTACTTAACCTTGTACAATGACCAAATACACAAGTGCCGATTACTTTTAAACTGTTTGAAATATCTATACTATTTAAGCTCGTGCAATAGTCAAATGCATAATTGCCGATACTTGTTACACTGTTCGGAATTTCTATGCTTGTTAACCCGCTGCAATTTGTAAAAGCATAATCGTAAATGCTCGTTACGCCTTCAGGTATGTCAATACTTGATAAACTGCTGCATCCGCTGAATGCATAATTGCCGATTATTGTTACGCTGTTCGGTATATCTATACTTGTCAATCTTGAACAACCTGAAAATGCCAAAACGCTAAAAATTATTACACTGTTCGGGATTTTTATACTTGTTAAACTGATACAATGAAGAAACGCACCTCCTCCTATACTTGTTACACTATCAGGAATAGTAACGCTTGTTAAACCTGTACAGTCTCTAAATGCATAATTGCCGATACTTGTTACACTAACTGGAATATTAACACTTGCTAATCCTGTGCATCCAGCAAACGCACTTCCGGCAATCTTCGTTACGCCAGTTGGTATTTCTAAATTGGTTATCAATTCATCATTAACATAAAGATTATGAGCATAATAAAGAGGATTTGAATTTTCTCCGTAAAAATAAATTGCACACCATTTTTCAACTGAGTTAATATTAACTTTTGTCAAGCTATCACACCCATAAAATGCAGAACCGCCAATACTTGTTATGCTATCAGGTATTGTTATACTGGTCAATTCGCTGCAATTATAAAACGCACAACTACCAATGCTTGTTACGCCTTTTTTTACAACAACAGTCTTTATATTTGCTTGGTTATAGAATGGGTTTTCCGTAATATGGTAAGATGTACTTGAATTATCATAATTATACATTGTTCCGCTTCCGCTGATTGTAAGCAAACCCGTTTCGAAATCAAATGAATACCTAACATTATCTCCGCAAGAACCACTACTTGCAAGCGCATATGCAGAAAAATCAAGTCCTGCAGTAATACTGATAAGCATTACTAACGACAAAAGCAATGATATAAGCTTTTTTGCGGAGTGTCGAGGTCGCCACTCCCTACAAGTTGTTTTCATAATAATAACTCCTGTTTATAGAGATGCAACATATTTTTTAGTTGCCTCTATCAAATAATTTCTTTTTTCTTTGCTAACATTTTCAGCAGTGCTTCTTGCTACAATATCGCTTCTTTCTAATCCATCAGGAAGTTTTTCACCGGCTGAAAAACGCTTAACTAATTCAACATTTCTTGATTTAGAAATATCATTATCGATAAAAAATGTATTGCCTTCAATTATGTAATCATTAATTACATCATCAACAACTCTAAATAAATAGACTTCTTGTTTTGATTTAGGATTTTTAGTCCAAACATAGTCCCCTGCATTCATTCTTTTAATAGCATTATCGGCTCTATTAAAAGCTCTTGCTTCGGCTATTCTTGAACTTTCCTTGCCCCATCCAATCGCAATAATATTATACTTCAAACATATACCGAATTTTTTGTCATCGTGCTTATCGTGCCCGGTTCTGTTATCCTTCAAATTAATAATCCAAACATTGCTCAAATATATCACCTCCAAATAATTTATAACCATTTGGTTATATTTAATAATATACTATCATATGTATGTTACTATGTCAATAACCGATTAGTTATAAGAGATGATTGAATGGCATATTATAAAAGGGTTCGGGACTTGCGAGAGGATAACGATTTAACCCAAAGCGAAGTTGCAAAACGCCTTCATATGACGCAGCCCCAG
>CAMYWU010000028.1 GCA_947302895.1 uncultured Clostridia bacterium
GCCCTTTATTCCAACTCCAACGAAGAGATGAATAATTCCGAAAAGGAAGCAGTAAAGCATAACCTTCATCAAATCGTCGCCTGCGGGATTCAGCCATACATGGAGCCTCATTTCCGGCAAGCCAAGATAATTTGTTCGGATAATGTTTATCGCATCGCCGAAAAACGAGCCAAACATTATTCCCCAGAACATTGTTGAAATTCCACAGTAGAAATACATCAAAACGGTTTTTCTTTTCTGACCCTCGGGCTTTGCCTTAAGCAAAACTGCAAGCGTTGCAATAACCATGAGCAAGCCGTAGCCAGCATCGGAAAACATCATTCCGAAGAACACATAATAGAAAAATCCCATAATTGCGTTTGGGTCTATATCGTTTTTGCCCGGAAGGGAATACATTTCGGTTATTCCCTCAACGGGGGAAGCAAAATCGTTGTTTTGAAGAAGAACGGGAACTTCCTCATCCTCGCCGGGAGCGCTTAAGCTTACGGCACAGGAGAATTTTTCTTCAAGCTGAGATTTTGTTTTTTCGCTTTCCTTTTCGGGAATGAAGCCCGAAATATAGAAGATGTTATCCGTAACCGATATTTTTTTGAGCGCCTCATATTTATCGATTTTCATTGAGAGATAATCGATAAGAAATTCGATATTCTTTACCTTATCGGCATAGGATTTGATTTTTTCCTGATTATCTTCAATTTCTTTTCTGAGCTGCTCAGCCTTGTTGATGTTTGATTCAAGCGCATCCTTTGCAGTTCCGTCGAAAAGCTCGCTTGGCTTAACGAAACCGAAGCTCCTCAGCGCTTCAAGCATTTTTTGTTCCTCGCTCTTTAAGCAGAGGATTGCTGCGCAGGAGAGCATTTCGCTGGAATAAACAATTTCCGCATCATAGGCTTCAATATCCGGTGCAATTTCGGAAAGCGTTTCTTTTATTGAGCCTTCGCTTTGCATTGACGGGAAGGAACCGATTAAAAGCGCCGTGTGTCGGGTTGGCTTTGCCTTGATAGGAACATCAAGCTTTTCCCAGACCGATATGCCGTCCCTTGCGGTTTCAAGCCTTATGATTTCAGCTTTTGCATCGGTTATTCTTTTGTTGAGCTCAAGAATGGAATTGCATACATTGAAGGTTTCATCGGTTGAACCCTCGTTTTTTAGGAATTCCTCGAGCGAAATTTCCATCGGCGGTCGGAAGGAATCGATTATAGAGCCCTTTGACGGAGCATAAAAGCCGAGAATTTCTCTTGCATCAACAGCCTTTTGCTTCATCTTTTCAAGCTGGGATATGCTTATCGCCGTATCCAGAGTGCTCATATTTCCGCCTTCTTCGTGGGTGGTTATTTCAACAACCCCACGCCGTTGAAGGAAATCAACTATATCCTTGCTGTTCCTAAGCGCACCGATTAGCTCAATTTTGAGCATTTTTAATTTTGCCGTATGTCCTCACCTCACTTTTGAAAGTGAAACGTTTTTATTTGAGTATAATATCCTTTACTGCGCCTGTTGTCTGGCTGAGCATGGAAGCGCTTTTTTCTTTTAAGCCTTCTGCAATATTTCTTGCATCCTGCTCAGCGTTTCTTATCTGCTCATCAGCCTTGCTTTTTGCGTTTTCAACAGCGCCATCGCTGTTTTCAAGCGCAGTCTTTTTTGCGTTTTCAATTATGGCTTTTGCCTGAGTCTCGGCGTTTTTGATTATCTCATCAGCCCTGACTCTTGCCTCCTGCTCATTTTTAGCGGTTTCTTCCTCTTTTCTGAGGACTTCATTAAGCATATCGGAAACCATATATTCACCTTCTTAATAAGTTTAATAACACTATCTTATAGAATATATCATATTATTATAAATAATTCAATAAACAAACTATGATAATTTAATTAAAGATTTTTCATTTTACATTTACCCTTAGTGTATGCTATAATAAACCGTAATTGTCAAAGAGGTGATAAAATGAAAAAAAGGACATTATCCGCAATATCCGTTTTGCTGATTATTGTTTTGTTGGCAGGCGTTTTTTCTTCCTGCTCTGCCACAAAGGGGATATTCTCCTCTTCCAGGCTTAAAAAGGCGCTTGAAAACGGAGGGGATTACCATATTTCAAGAAATCTGAAAAATGTATCCGCAGTACCGATTATGAAAGACGTTGTTGTTGACGGAAAAGCGCATACCCTTTTTGCGCATTCCGAAGAAGACGCAGCAACTGTTTATCAAAACGAAAATGTTAAATCAACTCTTTCAAACATTGTTTTTTCGGGAAGCGAAAAGGCGGATGTCGGATTATGGGTTGGCGCAGGTGAAATGACATATGATTCCTGCTCCGTTTCAGGATATAAAATCACCTCAAACCGTATCAGCGCCATCGCAGCGGGCGGTTCATCAAGCCTGATACTCAACAATACCAAACTGAGCGACAATGAAAGCTATGATGTTAATCTTGCGGATAACGCAAGCGTCAGCATAAACGGTTCAACCTCGCTTGAAACCATGAGAATATCTTCCAATTTCATCAGACTGAATATAGGCGAGGGCTGGAACGGCGAGTTCAGCATAACCTTTGATAACCCTGTTGCAAAGCCAATCGGAACAGTTGCAGAAGGCGCTTCAATTTCAAAAATCAAGGTTACAAATGATGGCTATTATCTTGCAGATGAAAACGGAACCCTGATGCTGAAAACCGATGAAGAAAAAGCCATTTCTTTTGATATGAGCAAGAGGGAAACGCTCTACAAGGGCAGCACCGGCTTCTTATACGGTGTGGCTGAAATAAACGTTCCTTCAATTGATTTGCTATACGGACTCCAGCCCGACACAATGGTTCAGAAGGTCTATGAAGGAAAACAGCATCCGACGGGCGACGCGGTCAGAACAAGCAGCGCGCTGCTTTCCTCGGGCGTAAAGGATATGCAGGTTTATCTGCAGGACCACTATCTTGAATGGCCTTACGATGCGCCGACGAAGGACGGAAAAATTGATATAGACGCATATCAGAAATCCGTTGAAGAAATGATATACGCAATGATTTGCGATGAAGCAAAACAGGGCGATAAAGGCGTTTTCAAGGGCAGCGACGGCAAGTACTACGTTTTGAACGAAAGCAGAAAAAACTATAGCTTTGTTCTGTTTAATGAGCCGAATGATATCTGGTTTAACTGGAACGAAGAGCTGCAGCAGAAGGATTACGACGGCTTTAAAAAAGCGTGGAAGCAGATATATACTGCCGTTCATAATATAGACCCCGATGCGCGCTGCGTCGGACCGAATTTTTCGGGCTTTGATGAAGAGCAGTATGATTTGTTTCTTGAATACTGCTATAATAACAACTGCCTTCCCGAAATAATAACCTGGCACGAGCTCGGTGATATTTCATTAACCGATTTTTATAAGCATTATGACAGCGTTAAGTCAATGGTAAAGAAATACTACACCGAAGACTACGCTTCTAAATCAGGCAGAAGTTATCAGCCCGAGCTGCTTGTTAACGAATATGCAAGGCATTATGATATCGGCTCCCCGGGCGGACTTGTTAAGTGGCTTTCAATGTTTGAGGATAAGGATATTTCCGCCTGCATGGCGTACTGGGCAATGGCAAACTCCTTAAACGAAATGGCAGCCGAACAGAACGCTCCGTCATCAACATGGTGGGTTTACCACTGGTATGCGCAGATGACGGGTAAGCAATGTCCGCTTACTTCACCGAAATTTGAAGAGACAAGATTTTACGGCGTTTGCTCATATGATGAGAAAATCAATACAGCATATGTATTATTCGGAGGAAATGAGGACCAGAAGGGAAAGGAAACCGTTTATCTTAATAATATCGGTTCAACAAAGCTTGCAAATGAGAATGGAGCTGTTAACGTAAGGCTTTATGCAGTAAGCTTTTCGGGTCAGCTCGGAGCGAATTACAAACCCGAGGTTGTTTATGACGGCGCTCTTAAAACAGAGAATAATACGCTTTCGATTCCGATTCAGAACAGCGATGAAATGCAGGCGTATTTTGCTGTGATAACTAAACCCGATGATGATGTAAAAGCAAATAATAATACAGCCTTTGAATATCCTGTTGCAACCTATGAGGCTGAAAATGCCGAGCTTATAGGCGGAGCAACAGCGTATGATAAGGGCGGCTGGGCAACCTTTGCAACAAGCGGCAGAGCGGATGTCGGAAGCGTGAACAATAACGGCGACGGCGTTTGCTTTACCGTAAATATTCCGGAAAGCGGATTATATAAAGCTTCCCTTTTCTATTCACTTCAGTCCCCCTATGTTAATCCTAAGACACTTGAACCCGACGGCGAGGGTCAGAACAGGGGAATAGGCAAATCCCTTCCCTACGGTTTTGAACTTGACGGCAAGAAGCAGGCTGATATTATTCTTGAATCAACGGTTTCCTGGGCGTATAAGAGCCACTGCGATATTGAGCTGTATCTTGAAGAGGGCGAGCATACGCTGACCTTTAAGCATATCAACGGTGATGAAGGCGAAAAGGGCAATCTTCAGCTTGTTGCTGCGCTTGATAAGCTTGATATTAAGAAGGCTGAAAAAAACAACAGTGATTTTGAAATCCGTCTTGATGAAATGCATAGCTTTAAGCAGGGCGGAGTGTACAGAATAACCGCTGTTGCTCCAGAAGAGGGATACTACAGCGTTAGCGCCGATGGCTTTTTCACCCTGAAAAAGCAGTGTGTTAACTATGCTCCTGATGCAAAATCCTTCTCGGAATGCAGTGTTTATGATACCCCTGTCGGCAAAACTCTTTACCTTGCAAAGGGCGCAAATACCCTTGTTGTTGAGGGCGGCGCTTCAAGACTGAATTTCAAATATGAAAAGGACAAAACAAGCAAGAATTCAACCGTTGTTAAAAGCACATATTTCAACCTTTTCGGCAACAATGCAAAACTGAAAAAGAGCAGTTTTGCAAACAGCGGATATGTTATCAGTGAGCTTGGAACAGGACAGAATGCCGCTTCAAATGAAAACGCAAAAAGCAATTTTGCAACCTTCACTGTAACGGTTAAAAAGGATGGAATATATAATCTGGCGGTTCGCTATGCAAATGACGAGCCGGCTCCGATTATGGAAAAGGCGGACGGCAGCACATATATTCATCCCTATAACATCGACCTTGTTGAGAGATACGCTCAATTCAGCGTTAATGAAGGCGAACCGGAAACGGTGTACTTTAAGAATACTCTCAGCTGGGATACCTTCAAAACGCTTGATATTCAGCTCAAGCTAAAAAAGGGTAAAAACACCATAAAGATTTATAATGATAATTCCTATCATTTCAGTTCGCTTGTGAATTCAACAGCGCCCGAAATAGATACAATAACTGTTATTGCACTGAGCATTGATAATTGACGAACGGAGAAAATTATGAGTAACGATAAAGGATATTTAACCCCCGAGGACTACGCAGAGCCGAGATGTCTGCTCTGCGATGAGCCCTATGGAGTAACACCTCAGGTTAAAGCGGTTCCTCAGCAGAGAATTATTCAGAAAATGAATGAATATATGAGCCACCGTGATTATGCAGGCGCCGAGCGCCACCTTAAATACTGGCTTGAAGAGGCAAAGCAGGGCTTTGATAAGGGCGGCGAGCTTCTCATAAGGAATGAGCTTGTTGGCCATTTCAGAAAAACAGGCAACAAAGAGGGCGCTTTCGAGAGCGGAAAAGAGGCGTTAAGGCTTCTTAATGAGCTCGGTTTTGAAAACAACGTTTCGGCGGGAACAACCTATATTAATGTTGCAACCGCATATAACGCCTTCGGCGAAAACGAAAAATCAATTGAGCTTTTTGAAAAGGCAAGAGCGGTTTATGAAAGCAATGAAAATACTGCGCCCGAGCTTCTCGGAGGGCTTTATAACAATATGGCGCTTATAAATGTTGCCCTGGGCAGATATGATGAGGCGTTTGAGCTATATGATAAGGCGCTAAATGTTATGCAAAAGGTTGAAAACGGCGAGCTTGAGCAGGCGATAACATATCTCAATATGGCGGATGCAAAAGAGGCTTGCCTCGGCAGCGAAAAAGCTGAAAGCGTTGTTTTTGATTATCTTGATAAGGCGCAGGAGCTGCTTGATACTCCGGGTCTGAAAAAGGACGGATATTATGCATTTGTTTGCGAAAAATGTGCGCCGAGCTTTGAATACTACGGATATTTTCTTGTTGCAAACGATTTAAAAAACAGAGCGGAGAGTATATATAATGAAGGGGATTGAGCTTTCAAGAGCGTTTTTTGAGGAATACGGAAAGCCGATGCTTGAAAACGATTTTTCGGATATTATTCCGTATCTTGCAGTCGGCTTAATCGGCAGCGGCTCGGAATGCTTCGGCTTTGATGACGATATTTCAACCGACCATGATTTTGAACCGGGCTTTTGTATATTTCTTCCGGATGAGGAGATTGTTGACAGAAAGATTGCCTTTCAGCTTGAAAGAGCTTATGCAAAGCTGCCAAAGGAGTTTATGGGCTTTAAAAGGGCAATGCTTGCGCCAGTTGGCGGAGCACGGCACGGAGTTTTAAGAACAAGCGAGTTTTTTGAAGAAAAAATCGGCAGTAAAACAGGCGAGCTTGATAAGCTTGAATGGCTTTCGCTTCCCGAGCATGCGCTTGCAGAGGCAACAAACGGCGAGCTCTTTTTCGACAACTTTGGTGAGGTTACGAAAATCAGGGAAAGCCTCAGCGCTTATCCCGAGGATATCCGCCTTAAAAAGCTTGCGGGTAATTTGCTCGTTATGGCGCAGTCGGGACAGTATAACTATAAACGCTGTATCGACCATGGCGAGAGCGCAGCCGCTCGCAGTTTTTGAGTTTGTTAAAAGCGCAATGCAGGTTATATTCCTCCTCAATAATTCCTATCAGCCGTATTATAAGTGGAGCTTCAGGGCGCTCAGAGCGCTTCCAAAGCTTTCGCTTGATGCCGAGATAATGGAATTTCTTTTAACCTCATCAAACGACGGCGAAATGGCTGAGGAGAAGTATTATTCAATAGAGGGCATTGCAGCGGATATTATTGATGAGCTTGCCGAGCAGGAACTAACAAGCGCAATCTGCGGCGACCTTGAAAAGCATGCGTATTCGGTTAATGATAAAATTGCAGATTCTGAAATCAGGAATATGCACGTGCTTGCTGCAATTTAACTGATGTAATAAGGCAACGTCTATTCGTACGCCATGGGGACGCACCGCCTGCGGAGGAACGTCCCCGTGTGCTGTTAAGGCAACGAATATAATGATAATAATATAAAGGACATATAATATATGAAAATACACGGATTACAAAAAATGACACTGCTTGATTTCCCGGGGCATGTTGCATGCACGGTGTTTTTGGGAGGCTGCGATTTTCGCTGTCCGTTCTGCCATAATTT
Source organism: uncultured Clostridia bacterium (assembly GCA_947302895.1). Classification (GTDB taxonomy): domain Bacteria; phylum Bacillota; class Clostridia; order Oscillospirales; family Acutalibacteraceae; genus Eubacterium_R. The sequence goes on from CAMYWU010000028.1 coordinate 7,368, forward strand.
TGAGCTTGTTGACGGAAGCGAAAAGCCGCTTATGGATGATGGGGAGCTTCTCAGCTTCCTTGAAAGCAGAACCGCCCTGCTCGACGGTGTTGCAATAACGGGGGGCGAGCCCTGTTTGCATAAGGATTTGCCCGAGCTGATAAAGAAAATCAGAGCAATAGGCTATCCCGTTAAGCTCGATACAAACGGAAACCATCCCGAGCTTTTAAAGAGGCTTATTGATGAGGGACTTGTTGACTATGTTGCAATGGATATTAAAAACAGCCCCGAAAAATATGCCTTAACCTGCGGACTTGATGAAATGGATTTAGCTCCGATAAAGCAGAGCATTTCTATTCTTATTAATTCGGATATTGATTATGAATTCCGAACAACTGTTATTAAAGAATTTCACGGGGAAGAGGACTTCCACAAGATAGGGGAAATGATAAAAGGCGCAAAAGCATATTTTCTTCAGAGATTCACGGACAGAGATTCTGTCCCATATGGAAATTTAACATCTCCCCACCCTGATGAAATGCGTATTTTTGCTCAAATTGCCCAAAAATACGTCCCAAATACATCACTAAGGGGCGTAGATTAAACAACTATATATAGTGTATAGCTTCAAAAATAACGAAAAATTTTAGAATATGTTGTAAAAAACATATTGACAAATACCTCTCTTGATGTTAGAATAATTTCTGCAGTCAAAAATTATGGAATGACGAGAAATATCTAAAGAAAAATATCAAGAGAGGTTAAATTATGTATCAAGTTATTAAAAGAGACGGCAGCGTTGCAGATTTTGATATAAGCAAAATCAGCGCAGCTATCGCAAAAGCGTTTGAAGCGCAGAACAAACAGTATCACCAGAGTATTATCGATTTAATTGCGCTCCACGTTACAGCAGATTTCGAAAACAAAATTGTTGACGGTAAGATTTCCGTTGAAGCTATTCAGGACAGCGTTGAAAAGGTTCTTTCAGAATCGGGCTATGCAGATGTTGCAAAGGCATACATTCTCTACAGACGTCAGAGAGAAAAGGTTCGTAACATCAATTCCGCTCTTCTTAACTATAAGGAAATCGTTGATAACTATCTTAAAATCAACGACTGGCGTGTTAAGGAAAATGCAACCGTAACATATTCCGTTGGCGGACTTATTCTTTCAAACTCGGGAGCTATAACAGCAAACTACTGGCTCAGCGAGGTTTATGATGACGAAACCGCAGACGCCCACAGAAATGCAGATATTCATATCCACGACCTCTCCATGCTTACCGGTTATTGCGCAGGCTGGAGCCTGAAGCAGCTCATTCAGGAGGGTCTTGGCGGTGTTACAGGCAAGATTACTTCATCTCCTGCAAACCACCTTTCAACTCTCTGCAACCAGATGGTAAACTTCCTTGGCATCATGCAGAATGAATGGGCAGGCGCTCAGGCATTCTCTTCATTTGATACATATCTTGCTCCGTTTGTTAAGGTTGACAACCTTTCTCAGAAAGAGGTTAAGCAGTGCATCCAGAGCTTTGTTTACGGCGTTAACACTCCGAGCCGTTGGGGTACTCAGGCACCGTTTTCAAACATAACTCTTGACTGGGTTGTTCCAAACGACCTTAAAAACCTTCCCGCTCTTATCGGCGGCAAGGAAATGGATTTCACCTATGGCGATTGCCAGAAGGAAATGGATATGGTAAACAAAGCCTTCATTGAAATTATGATTGAGGGCGATGCAAACGGACGCGGCTTCCAGTATCCCATTCCAACATATTCAATCACTCGCTCATTCGACTGGAGCGAAACCGAGAACAACAAGCTCTTATTTGAAATGACAGCTAAATACGGAACTCCATATTTCTCAAACTATATCAACTCGGATATGGAGCCCAGCGACGTTCGTTCAATGTGCTGCCGTCTTCGTCTTGACCTTCGTGAGCTTCGCAAGAAGAGCGGCGGATTCTTCGGCTCAGGTGAATCAACAGGCTCTATCGGCGTTGTTACAATCAACCTTCCGAGAATTGCATATCAGGCAACTGATGAAAAAGATTTCTATGCCCGTCTTGACAGACTTATGGATATCGCAGCCCGTTCACTTAAGACTAAGAGAACAGTTATCACAACTCTTCTTGACCAGGGACTCTATCCCTACACAAAGAGATATCTCGGAACATTTGCAAACCATTTCTCAACCATCGGTCTTATCGGTATGAACGAGGTTGGTCTTAATGCAAACTGGCTTAAGGCAGACTTGACCGACCCAAAGGTTCAGCGTTTTGCAAGAGATGTTCTCAATCATATGCGTGAAAGACTTTCCGATTATCAGGAAGAATACGGAGATCTCTACAACCTTGAGGCAACTCCTGCTGAGTCAACAACCTATCGTTTTGCAAAGCATGATAAGGAGGATTTCCCCGATATCATCACTGCAAATATGAACGGAACTCCTTACTATACCAACTCTTCACATCTTCCCGTTGGTTTCACAGAGGATATCTTCTCAGCTCTTGATATTCAGGATGATCTTCAGACTCTCTATACCTCAGGTACTGTTTTCCATGCGTTCCTCGGCGAAAAGCTTCCCGATTGGAAGGCAGCAGCAAACCTTGTTCGCAAGATTGCAGAAAACTACAAGCTTCCTTACTACACAATGTCTCCGACATACTCAGTATGTAAGGACCACGGCTACTTAACAGGCGAGCAGTACACCTGCCCGATTTGCGGAGCTAAGACCGAGGTTAACAGCCGTATTACCGGTTACTACAGACCTATTCAGAACTGGAACGACGGTAAGGCTCAGGAATATAAGGACCGTAAGGTTTATAACATCGGACGTTCAACTCTTACTCACACAGGTCCTAATCCTGCTCCTGTTGACTATGTTGAGCCCGAAGCAGCTGCAAATGATGCAGCTTCTGCAGCAGATGCAAATGTTGATGCAAACATCATACTCTTCAAAACTGCAACCTGCCCCAACTGTAAGGCAGCAGGCGCCCTTCTTGATAAGGCAGGCGTTGAATATACTGCTCTTAATGCGGACGAGCAGGCAGAGCTTGTTGCAAAGTTCGGCATCAAGCAGGCGCCGACACTCATCGTTATGAACGGCGACGACAGCTTTGAGAAATTCAGAGGTGTATCCGATATTAAAGGATGGCTTATGTCGTCAAAATAAACTGCGTGATTAAAAGCCTTCCGAATGGAAGGCTTAACAATCACTTCGTTTGTTTTTCCTCTCCAAAAATTGCGGATTGCGCAATTTTTGGTATTATATGGGCGGTTGAGACCGCCCATATTTAATATAATAATTGGAGATAAAACTATGTATGATATAATTGTTGTGGGCGGAGGTCCTGCGGGAATGACTGCTGCGCTCTATGCTCAGCGCAACGGCAAAAACGCCCTTATTATAGAAAAAAACGGCTTCGGCGGCCAGATAACCCATTCGCCGAAGGTTGAAAATTT
>CAMYWU010000029.1 GCA_947302895.1 uncultured Clostridia bacterium
GGCGTTTTATTATGAAATTAGTTGCGCAGGTTAAAAAGATTTCAATCGTATCAATTATTCTGTCCGTTATTATGGGAATACTCTTTATTGCATTCCCCGAGCAGATAATAACCTATGTATCCCTTGCAATAGGCGTTTCGCTTATTTTAATCGGTCTTGCAGGCGTTATCGGATTTTTCTTTGATAAATCAAGCGGCTTCACTCTTGCCCTTGGAATTATCAGCGCAATAGTCGGAATAATAGTATGTGTAAGATATAAGGAAATAATAACATTAATCGTTATTATCCTGGGCATACTCATTATTGCAAGCGCTGTCTTCAATTTCTTTACTTCAATTAAGATTATTGCTTCAAGCCTTGTTTTCGGCTGGGTTACCCTGGCGCTTTCAATCTTAACAGGTATTTTCGGCGCAATTGCAATAACAAAATCAGGCGCTTTAACAATTGCTATTGTTCAGTTCATCGGCGCAACATTGATTGTTTATGCCGTTCTTGATTTGATATCCTTCATCCAGGTCAGAAAGGTTGTAAAGCAGATTGAAAACCAGGTTCAATCAGCAGGGGATATTCAAACCGAAGGAACAATAGTTGAAGAAGCAGACGAATAAAATGAGCCCTTGGGGCTCTTTTATTTTGATTGTAACACGTAAATAGTTGGGGCGGTTATAAACCGCCCTTTCTTCAGCGTATACAGGGGTCTGACCCCTGTATACGCTGCGAAACGAAATATTGGGGTTGAAAAACGCAATAAATAATGGAAAGGAGGTGCTTTATGCCTTCGAAATCAGAAACGGGCTTCATAATGCTTAAGCATTGGAGTGAACAGATATCAATGCTGTCTCTTGAACAAAAGGGAACTCTTTTCGATGCAATATACCGCCATCAATGCAGGGGCGAGGATTTTAATACCGATGACGGAATGCTTAAAATTCTCTGGTCAACTATGCGCCAGACCTTTGAACACAATAATAAAAAATATGAAAAGATGTGTATAGCAAACAGGGAAAATCCGCCGTTTATAACCGAGTTCGTCTGAGGGTTAAGTGGTTAGGCATTCGGGATTCGAACCAAGTAAGGTTTTGCCCGTCCATTTTTCACAAATACTGCGTTAAAGCGCCTTGTAAGGCGCCAGCCTTGCTTCATCGCTTTGCCTTGTCTTTGCAAAAAATGAACAGGGCAAAACTGCGAAGCACCTTAAATTGTATAGTTTGCGTTCATTTTGACGTTTTTTGATGCAGGCATACTGTCGTATGTCAAGACAAAAAGCGACAAAAGGGGCGTTAAATATGCAATTTAAGGCTTGCTTGGTTCCAATCCCGAATGCCTAAGGATAAATTTAAAACCGTTATCAACTGGGCAAAGGAGGACGGCAACTACCGAGGCTTGAAATACGAGCTGAGCAATAATGCATAAAACCGAAAAATATCAAACACCCGAGGTTTTGCATAGTATGAACTATCTAAAGTGAGGTGATTTTTATGTATTTTACGGTTAAGCTCGGCTCGGTTACAAATGCGCAGAGAGCGCAGAAGCTTCTTGCAAAGAACGGCTTTGTTTCAAGAGTTTCAAGGCTCCAGAATCCGAAGGCGGGCGATGGCTGCGGCTATGTTATAAGAGCAAATGAAAGGAATAGGGATGAAATTATTCATATTCTTAAAAAAGACGGCATAAACATTCTCGGGGTTGAAAGTGAATGATTTATTTCGATAATTCGGCAACATCATATCCAAAGCCGCCCTCTGTTTTAAAGCATACGTCGAATGCGCTGAGAAGATTTTCCTTCAACAGCGGCAGGGGAGGCTACAGGGAATCAATTGCCTGCGCTGAAAAGATTTTTTCGGTTCGCCAGGAGCTTGCGGAGCTTTTCGGCTGTGAAGCGCAGAATGTTGTTTTCACAAAGAACTGTACAGAAGCGCTTAATATAGCAATCAAAGGCAGTGTTAAAAAGGGCGAGCACGTTATCATTTCCTCTCTTGAGCATAACAGCGTATACAGGGTTGTTCATTCGCTCTTTGTTGATGATATAATAGATTATGATATTGCGCAGTTCTCATTTGATGAGGAGCAGACCGTATCAAATTTTGAAAAGCTGATAAAAGATAATACAAGCCTTATTGTATGTATGCATTCAAGCAACGTTTTCGGAGTCAGCTTTCCGATAAAGGAAATAGGCGCTCTTTGCAAGAGATATGGCATAAGGTTTATAGTAGACGGCGCTCAGGGCGCAGGCGTTGCCGATATCAATGCAAAGAGGGATAATATTGATATTCTTTGCTGCGCAGGGCATAAAAGCCTTTTCGGTCCGATGGGAAGCGGCTTTATGGCGTTTGGTGATGGGGTAAAAATATTCCCTATGCTTCAGGGCGGAACGGGCAGCGAATCCCTGAGCCCCGTTCAGCCCGAATATTCGCCCGATAGATTTGAATCGGGAACGCTCAGCAATCCTGCGATTATAGGGCTTGGCGAGGGAGTTCGATATATAAAGCAAATGGGTATGGATAAGATTTATTCCCATGAGCTGGAGCTTACCTCATTCCTTTATGATGAGCTTAAGGCTATTGAGAATGTTCAGCTTTATGCTCCGAAGCCGGAATTTAATAAGTGCGCTCCGATTATTTCCTTTAATCTCAACGATTATTCAAGCGAAAAAACTGCGGATTTATTTGCAAAGCATAATATCTGCTTAAGAGCGGGCTACCATTGTTCGCCGCTTGCTCACAGGAGCTTTAAGACTATTGGCAGGGGAACGGTTCGTATTTCTCCGGGGCTTTTTAATTCCTTTAAAGAATGTTATAGTTTTATGAATGTTGTAAAAAAGTTATGAAAGTTCTTTATTTATTATCAGTTCTGTGTTATTATAGTTGAAGAATAATTTTTAAGGAATGTTGAAAATGCCTATAGATTTAGCATTACGATTCAGATATATAAGAAATCTGGGTAACTCAATCGTGGATTTCTTTTCCCAGGTTAAGGGCTTGTTCGGAACCTTTGGCTTTATTGATGTTTTCGATATAATCTTTGTTGCCATTGTTATTTATATGGTTATAAGGATTATCAGAGACACAAGAGCTATGCAGCTCATTAAGGGTTTGCTTTTCCTTGCAGGTCTTTATTTGCTTGTTAATTTCCTGGGAATGGATGCTTCAAGCTATATTTTAAAAGGAATATTTACAAATATTCTGATAATCGTTGTTATTCTCTTCGGTCCTGAAATCAGGAATATTCTCGAGGAAATGGGAAAGGGCGCCGCAAGAAGCAATCTTGTTGCCATTCTTGATTCGGGAGTTGCCGTTGAGGTTAACGAAATGAAAAAAACAATTGATGCAACCTGTAAGGCTTGCGCTGATATGAGCGATTCAAAAACAGGTGCGCTGATTGTTTTTGAAAAGGAAACAATGCTCGGCGATATTATCGCAAGCGGAACAACTATTCAGGCAACCGCAACAAAGGAGCTTATTGAGAATATCTTTTTTCCGAAATCTCCGCTTCACGACGGCGCTATGATTATAAGAAGCAGCAAGGTTTATGCCGCAGGCTGCATTCTTCCGCTTACCAATGATAAGAATATATCCTCCTCCCTCGGAACGAGGCACAGAGCTGCTATTGGTCTTTCCCAGCAGAGCGATGCAATAGTTGTTGTTGTAAGCGAGGAAACGGGCGCCATAAGCGTTGCAAGCTCGGGCAATCTGCAAACAGGAGTTTCAACGGGCGTTTTAAGGGATATACTGGTGAGCAATTTTGTTATTGACCCATCCTCTTCAAATGATTCGGCAATCAAAAAGTTTGTAAGGAGGATGAAAAGATAATGGCAGAAAAAAATATCAGAAAAAGCATTAAAAAGCTTATTTTTAACGATAGATATTTAATTATAGTTTCCCTTGTTCTTGCAGTTATCGTATGGATAATAACCTCGCTGAATATCGGCGATGTTGAATCAAAAACGATAAAGATTCAGGCTCCTATCAAGCTTGGCGATGAAATGTCGGAGCAGCTTTCAATGCAGTATTATTCGCTTCAGGACAGCATTGATATAAATGTAACCTTCAGCGGCGCTAAATATGTTATCGGCCAGGTTGATGAAAACGATTTTAAAGTTGTTTTCGATACAAGCGCCGTAAACAGAACGGGTGAGCAGAGCATACCCATTCTTGTTACGAATAATTCAAATCTTGATTTCACGGTAACAGGAACCTATCCTTCCTCAATTGATGCATACTTTGATGTTAATATGACAAAGTCCTTTGATGTTGAGGTTGATTTTGATGAAAACAATGTTGCCGAAGGATATGTTTTCGGATTACCGGTTCTCAGCGAGGATAAGGTTATCGTCAGCGGTCCTAAAACCTATGTTGACCAGATTGAAAGAGCCTTCCTTACCGTTGATTTCGGCGAAAACACCGCTTTAACCGAGCCCTACAAAGCCGAAAGCAATATTGAATTTGAAGGAATCGGCGTTGAATCGAATTATTTAACCGTTACCTCAAGAACGGATACCAATAATCCTATAACAGCAGTTTCGTATACAATTCCTGTTTTAAAGAAGGTAACACTTCCCGTATCCGTTGACCTCGAGGATGCTCCCGAGGGCATAGACGAGGGCTCAATTACGATTAACTATTCAAAGGATAGCATTGAAGCGGGAGTTCTCGACAGTGCGGATATCTCAAAGGCAATTATCGGAACAATCAATTTCAGCAAAATCGGAACGGGCAAAAATACCTTTGATTTTGATGTAACAAATCTTAAGGGAATAACTCTTCTTGATGAGAACCTTAGTACAATAACCGCAACGGTTAATGTAAGCTCATCCTATGAGTATAAGTCCATTTCGATTAAGAGAAGCGATATTGTTGTTGAGGGACTTTCGGAAAAAGAAAGCGCAAATGTAACAAATCTCAGCAGATACCATATTACTGTTGTTGCGCCAAAGGATGTTCAGACCTCCTCTCTTGAGCTTGAACTCAAGGTTGATGTAAGCGAAAGAAAGGATGATAATAAATATCCTATAACCGTAAGCGTTTTGAATAACGATAATGTATGGGTATTCTCAACCTATACAGCAACAATTGATATTTCTTAGGCTGGTTAAAAAGCGCAAAACACGCAGGGATAATTCGTTAATAAAAAAGCCCCACGGATATCGAATCCGTGGGGGTTTTTGCGTTTTCGTTTTTTCTCAGCCTATATTCACGAGCCACGAACTACGAAAAAAGAGCCCGATGGGGCATCCGACATAAATAAGGTTTCAGACCGAGAGAGAACTATACTCTTCGGTCTGTAATTTTTGCAGATAGTAACGCAATGGCACTTTTGACACTTTGCATCAAAAGTGCATTGCGTTATTTTATTAAATTGTTTTTAATAGTTTTACATATTTGCCTTGCTTATCTTCTCCAATATACACCACTTTATTGAAACCTGCGTCAACATATAATTTCATCGCTGGGTAGTTATCCAAATCAACGCCAATTGACATTTCTAAATAGCCAAGTTCTTTTGCTTTTTCGGTAATAAATCCAACGAGCTTTTTGCCGATACCCTGCCGCCTGTGTTCAGGTTTAACTATCAACCGGGAAATATATACTCTCTGATTGGGAATAGTATAATCAGTATCGTTCATCTCTTTAACTAATGATATTTCACCGATAAAATTATAACCGTCTTTATAAACATATGTGATACGGTTACCGCTTTTCAGCTCGCTCAAAAACTTTTCGGCAAGGTCGCTGTGCTTTTTCATATCCCATATGTTATTGCATTTATCGTAATCCTCAATATTTAACTGCGATATATCCATACTTACTCCTTTCTGAAAATATCGAGCATATGAATTGATAAACCTGTCATATCGTCTCGCTCACATATACAATGCAGAAATTTCATATACTCTTCAAATTCTCTTTTGTTCAGTCTGTTGAGCTTGTTGTTTACAACGTATGACAGCATATCAACGCCTACAAAATGCAGACGTGTTACATTGTAGCGTTTCATCATCTCGTCAATTTCAGGCTTTCTGTATAATTCAAAGATTTCATTCGGGCTTGATATAGCGTGATAGTCATCACGAATCATACCCTTGTCAAGCAAACCGAGAATGCGTCTTTCATAAAACAGTTTATACATTGTGGTATCGTTATTAATATAAGCAGCATAAATAACGCCGCCAGTTTTCGTAACCCTGATTGCCTCGCTCAACGCGGCGTGCTTATCCTCGTCGGTGAACAGATGATACATCGGTCCAAGCAGTAAAACGATATCGTAGGTTTCATCTTCAAGAAAAGATAAATCAGTGGCGTTGCCCTCAACAATTTTTATTTTATGCTCGGGCTTAACTTTCTTTTTCATAACATCAATGTTGTGCGGTACAAGCTCAACGGCAGTAACGTCGTATCCCTTATCGGCTAGCGTGATTGAATATCTTCCCGTGCCTGCTCCGATTTCAAGTATCTTTGCGCCGTCAAATAAATACTTTTCAATATATTCCATAGTAAGAAGATATTCGGGGCGTCTGTTCTTTTTAAGCAATCTTCCATCCTCATTATAGTGGTTATAGTATTCTTTAATTGAATTCATAGTAATTCTCCTTTCAATAAAAATAACTGCTGGCAAACCATGTGTTCATCAGCAGTTCAGTAAGTTATATAATTTACAAAACTATCTTAAATGAACACAGCACCAAAAAGCCCATACCTGCTGTCTGGGCTGCTGCGGCTGTGCATTCAGTTTTGTAAAATGCTTTTTCATAATTTGTTACCTCGTTTTGAACATGGTAGCATAAAGCGCTAATAATGTCAACGATATCATTATTCGATATACTCGTGCTTGGTTGGTGTATAATTGTCAGATTTGTATTTTTCCTTTTTATCTTTGCTAATTGTTTTGTTTTCGGTATAATCAATCGGCTCAGTACATATTGCATCTTTAAGTATTTCTTCAAGATGCTCGTACTCAGAATGTTCGCCGAGACTTGCAAGCACAAACGAATTGCGAACGTAACCGGCGCTTTCAGCCATAAGGTTCTGGTCAAAGTAATATCCGTAATGCTCAATGAAGAAGGTCATCATCATAACGGTTGTTCGTGTGTTACCCTCTCTGAAAGGATGCACCTGCCACAGTGTCGGAAACAGGCGCGCAATCTGTGAAGCAAATTCGTCCTTTGATAACGCCGACCAGTTAACCTTATTAATCTCTTTGAAAGCGTTATCCAAATCTTTGCCTATTTCCGTAACATTGGAATACCAGACGCTTTGTCCGGCAAGCAGCTGTTCGCGCTTTTGGATATTGATTTTTATGTATTCTCCAGCCCATTTATATAAATCGCCAAATAAGAACTTGTGGATATAACAAAAGCCGCCGGATGAAAAATCGTCAAATCCGTTTTCATACAGCAGCATCATATTAGCGCGCGACAATTCCGCCTCAGCTAAATCAAGTTCTTTTTCGTCGGTGATACCAAGCAGATTTTTAAGGACTGTACTGTTTTCTATCAAGTACAAATCATTCATTATGATACCTTCCTGTGTTTCGCAAGCAGTGCTGCTTTCATCTGTGCTCCCGTGATTTCACCTTTCGCCCACTTTGCCGAAAGCTCTTTTGCAAAGGCAGTAACGGGAACGCCCTCTATATTATTCAATGTATCAGCAACCTTAACCGCTGCGGTTCTTTTTGTTTGAACGGGAGACATTTACTCACTGCCTTTTTATGAACTGGTATTATTATATACCATTTTTATAAAACAATCAAGCGTTAATACTATTACTAAAGGCAGGGATTTTCATCCCTGCCTTATTGACAAACTAACCCTATTTATGTCGGGTGCCCGATTGGACTCTTGTTTATAACGTTGCTGCCTGGTATGCTGCTCCGAGAAGCGCTGCATCGTTTCCAAGTCTTGAACGAACAATATTAACATTTCTGAAATTATCCATAAGCTTGTTATAGATTTTTCTGTCTATCAAATCAATGATATAATCCTCGTTCATAATGCCGCCGCCAAGAACAATGAGGGGCGGATTGAAGATATATATAACATTGATTAAGCCAACTATAATTTCATCAATCCATTTATCAATCTCGCTTCTTACAGCGGGATTTTCAATATTTTCCTTTTCAAAAATCTGGAAAGCGTCGAGCGGCTCTTTAACAACCTTGTTAACCGAATGTATCAGAGCTCTTGCAGAGGCGTAGCATTCATAACAGCCCTCGCCGCCGCAGTTGCACTGCTTACCGCCCGAGTGAATTGCCATATGGCCGATTTCGCCTGCGGAGGAACGTGAGCCCTTGTATATTTTGCCGTCGATGAAAAGAGCGCCGCCGATACCGTTTCCGTAGGTTAAGCAGATGAAATTATTCTCGCCCTTTGCAGCTCCGAAAACAGCCTCGCCGATTGCTGCGGCGTTAACATTGTTTTCAACAAAGGTTTTAATTCCCGTTTTATTCTCAATGAGCTTTTTAACCATCATACCCGTATAATAGGGGATTTTTGCGGTTGAATAAACAACTATTCCGTTTTCACTGTCTACCTGACCTGCGGTTGAAACAGCTATACGGTCGATATCATCATAGCTTTCGATAATTGAAATAACTTTTTCAATTAAAGCCTGACCGCCTTTTTTAGCCTCGGTTGGTATTTTATGCGTTTCAAGGAGCTTGAATTTTTCGTTGCAGATACCGTATTTAATAAATTCTCCGCCGATATCAAAGGTTATAATCCTCATTGTGAGCCTCCTGATTAATGTTAAAATAATTATAACAATAATATTTTCAAAATTCAATATATTATTGAAAACAAGGGCGAAATATGTTATATTACTAATGATTAAGAGGGAATATCAAATAGAGTAAAACTCCGATTTTCCTCTCAAAACTTCAATCTTTTATAGGTGATGATTATGAGCGAAGAAATTAAAAATGAAAATACTGCCGAAAAGCTTGATAATCCGCTTGTTGTTCATAAGAAGGGCGATGCCTCTTATGAAGAGAGCGCATCTCCCGTTGAGATGAATGAAACCCACAGCGAGGAGGAAGAAACTCAGCTTCGCCGCCACCGCTTTAGAAAAGAGAAAAAGGGATATGGCGGATTGATTGCATTTTTAATTATCCTTGTTATTATTGCAAGCGTTTTCGCAGGGCTTTATATGACGGGCAATATCCGCTTTGTTGATAAAACGACTACAACTAAGAAAGCAACAACAACCGAAGCCGTAACAACCCTTGAAGAGCTTTATAAGGGAACAATCGTTGTTAAGGGAACGTATATATTTGTTGACGGCTACGAGGTAAACGGAACCCAGGGACTTGAAAAGGCTCTCAAATACGAGGATAAGAGCACAACTGCATATACTATTATAGATGAGAATGCAAATGCCGATTATCTGAATTATGATATTCTGCCCCTGCTTTCGGAGCTTGGTTTCTACGGCGAGGATACCGTTATAACTCATAAGGAGTCAACAGGGCTGCTTGCCGAAGCGGAAACAACAACCCTTCCGCCCGAAACAACAACAACTACTGCATCGACTACAACAACAGCTCCTGCAACAACTGAATAATTCATTCGGGACGGTATATGCGCCGTCCCGATTTTTTTCATATTAATTGCTCTTTTTGAATACTCTTTAATGAGTAGGCATTCGGGATTCGAACCAAGTAAGGTTTTGCCCGTCCATTTTTCACAAATACTGCGTTAAAGCGCCTTGTAAGGCGCCAGCCTTGCTTCATCGCTTTGCCTTGTCTTTGCAAAAAATGAACAGGGCAAAACTGCGAAGCACCTTAAATTGTATAGTTTGCGTTCATTTTGACGTTTTTTGATGCAGGCATACTGTCGTATGTCAAGACAAAAAGCGACAAAAGGGGCGTTAAATATGCAATTTAAGGCTTGCTTGGTTCGAATCCCGAATGCCTATGTTAAGGAGTGATGATATGACATATAATGAATTTGTTAAGAAGTATCTTGGAAAAGCCGTTGATTACGACGGCGTGAGTGGCGTTCAGTGCGTTGATCTGGCAAAACTCTATATTGATAAGGTTATTGGAGTTAAGCCGAAATCGATAGGGGATGCGTATTGCTATTGGGATGATTTTAATGAAACGTATCTTAAAAAGTATTTCACAAGAGTTAAATATAAAAAAGGCGTTAAATCACAGAAGGGCGACCTTGTTGTATGGGGAAAGAAATATAACGGCTCCTCCCGCTACGGACATATTGCAATTGCAACAGGGGACCAGAGCTCAAAAAATATAATAACCTATGATGAAAATTTCGGGGAAAAGGAAATGCGAAGGGTTACCCATACCCTTAAAGGCATTTCGGGCTTTCTAAGACCGATAGACCAGAAGAATATCGCCTCCGCTCCAAAGATTGCAAACGGCAATTATAAGCTGACCGCCGTCAGGGGAGTTTATCACGACTGGGGCTCAAAAAGCGGAAGAAAACAGGTAAGCCAGCTGACCCCCAACGGCAAGAAATGCGCAACCAAAAAGAGCGGCGATGCATATCTTAAAAAGGGAACAAAGGTAACGGTTGAAAAAACTAAGCTCATAAAATCGGGCAACCTCTGGGCGCAAATCCCAAGCGGATATATATGCATTTGGGAATGCAAGGATAATGAGCTGTTTGTTAAAAAATATTAATTGATGGGGACATTCCTTTTTTCAGGCGTGTCCCCATTGTTAGAATTATGATAAAAAACTATATTTTATTTTTTCACTATTGACAATATCTGCGACTT